>NZ_JBHIOI010000002.1:0-62705 GCF_042195415.1 Bartonella sp. CE47NXGY
TCCCAGTTGGAACAGTCATTTTTATAAAGTTCGAGTGCTGGTAAATTGTCCCCGCTTAAAAACAAAAACTTATTGTCTTTGATTAAAAAACGTGCCCGCATGCGATCGGCAAGGCGGGTTAAAAAATCAACCGCCGATTGATCTGTACGAATCACATAAGGCAAAGTTTGTTGAGTGAACTGGGGACTGACCTTTGCTTGATAGCCATGGCGTTTGGCGAGTGTCTCAACAATCTCACCAACAGTTTTGTGATCAAAATGCTCACTCACCTGTTCTTTGAGCTCTTTACGCATCGAGGCACTTTTGCCACAAAGGCGCAAGATCTCTCCATCACTGCCACCACAACTTACAACCGATTCGACAACAAAACACCCCATAAATGCACTGATGCTGTTCTCATAACCAAAGATCACCTGTAGCGCACTGTTGCTTGAGGGAACCTCTAAATCATTGCCACTATCGTCAAACTCTGCTTCAAATGTATCGGCTTCATTCCCGGCATGGTCCGTAATCGTTGCGGTTAAAAGACGCTGGTAAAAAACCTCATGAACAGGTTTGTCTCCCACCTTGACCACAATAAAAGGGTGTGTACGCATTAATCCCATAACCGCTTCACCATGCTTTGGGGATTAGACAACACAAATTCAGGCAGAATGACCTTTAAGCCCCGCGGTAAAAACACACCATATTTGGCAATCTCTGGATTGGCTTCCAGTGTGGCTTCTAAATAACCGTTTAGTGCCCCAACTTGGATGCGGTCTCTGAACACTGCCATGGCATGATGAAAGCAGATAAGATCAAGAATCATATCCTCTAGCTCTACAACAACATGTTTTTCTGGTATCTTCATAAAGTTTGTCCCACTTGGATTTGTCTCTCTTGGTATTGTCCTTGTGGTTTTCCGCCATTAAAAAAGGGCAAGAGCGTAATGGAATAGCGGATGCGCTGGGATTGACCAGAGCGACTGATATAGTCATGGTCTTTATTGATCGTGGTGATTACTACGGATCCATGGAGAAGGACACTATAGGTCGTATCATTAATCCAACGAAGCATCTGGACCGGCTTTGCTCTTCGAATAGTTGTAGTGATGGCATCTATCGCTACCCGGTCACCAAATTCTTCTGGAAACCAAACTCCATGAATGGTTTTGGGATCATTGCCATAGCCAGTAAATTGCAAACTGGGTGTCTTGCCAAAACGCTCCATACAAACCCATGAGGCAGAAAACTCTTCTTCAAAGGATTGGAAATTTAGCCAGTCCACATAAAATTGATGCGGTCCTAACATCATCAAAGGATCTCTCATAGGCTCCCTCCCCTCATTCTGTCCCGCCATGCAGCGCATTAGCGCGTGCCCGTTGCAAAGCATGGGCAACCGCACGACCAGTGGCCATGGGTTCACGCACCCCATTAACATGCACTGTGACATTTTGATTGTGTGTGATGGGGGAACGGTCTTTGTCTCTTTGCTCTCTCGCAGATGAATTTACAGGAGAAGCCCCCGCAAATTGTGCAATCGGTTGAATGGCTGTTTTGCCACCAATATAAGAAACAGCGAATATAGTGGATCCGCTAGCTTTAATATCGCCTTGTAAAAGGTCTTTCCCTCTACTCTTTTTGCTATCAAATCCTGATTTTACAATTCCTTGCTCTCTTTTTTATACTCAAAATTGCCTCTAAAACAGGATAGATTAATCGTAAAAAATATATAAAAGAAGCAAATTATAACATTTTTTCTTATCCTTCTTAATACAAAATAACTGTTAAGCTACAATACGCTAACATTTATCAGTCATAAGTCCAAAACATCATATAATGACGAAACAAATTCATAGAGTGAAGATTTTTCACTATCAACCGTTGTATTAATCTTTCCATAATGCATAAAAATGATGAAGCGGCCCTCGCCCTTTCCCTACTTTTAAAGCATCTGAGGCAGTTAAAGCGCCATGCAAATAATCTTTTGCTTGTTTAACAGCGCAATCCAAAGGTTGGGTAGGTAACAGAGCTGCAATGGCAGCAGAAATGGTACACCCTGTCCCATGATCATGAGTAGTTGAAAGACGAGAGGCTTCAAGTATAACAAGGTTTTCACAATCACAATAAAGATCTGGACTAGAACAATCGTAATTTTCTGTACTATTTTTGGTCAGCGTATTCAAATGTCCCCCTTTTAACAAAACTGCATGACACCCTAGCGCCAAGAGTCGTGGAGCATATTGATACATAGTCTCTAAAGACCATTGCACTTCACGCCCCAATAACAGTGCAGCTTCAGGCAAATTTGGCGTGATCAAAGTTGACATCGGCACAAGAACATCACGCATAATTTCAATTGCATCAGACTTTAAAAGAACATCACCACTTTTTGCAACCATAACCGGATCAAAAACAATGAAACGCGCTTTATGATAAGCAAGACGTTCTGCAATAACCTGTGCAATCTGAGCATTTGCAACCATACCAATTTTAACGGCATCAACATGGATATCCTCAAAAACAGAATCAATTTGATCTGCAACAAAAGAAGCATCTAATGCCTGAAAAGAACGCACACCCTGAGTATTTTGTGCAACAACAGCTGTAACCACACTCATACCATAAGTTTTCATAGCTGAAAAAACCTTCAAATCCGCCTGCATTCCAGCGCCACCAGAAGGATCTGTTCCCGCAATAGATAAAATCCGTGGAATAAAAAGTTTATCTTTTTGTAATTCCATTAACCTCTTTCCTTCTATTTTTAAATATCGGAAAATGAGTTACCGAAAAAATAGATGCTTGAAAAAACATAAAGAAGATGTTTTCTCATGTGAATTATATTATATATGAAGTCTTCTTATAGATATAAAATGGAAAATGTAGTGCTTATCCTTCGTTCTATTCTTTTTACGTTCGCTTTTTATACAACAACTTTCATACAAATGATTCTTTACGCTCCCGTTTATTTTTTAATGCCCCGCAAAAAGGCATGGATTGTCCCTAAAACATGGGCGCGCGTTACACTCTTTTTGCAAAAATACATCGCAGGCACAAGTTATGAGATTGAAGGTTTAGAAAATCTTCCCAAAGGACCCTATATCATTGCTCCAAAGCATCAATCGGCTTGGGAAACTTTCAGTCTTGTTCCTTATTTTGATGATCCCACTCTCATTTTAAAACGTGAATTGATGTGGATTCCATTGTTTGGCTGGTATATGGCAAAAACGCAAATTATCCCCATTAACCGCACAACACCCATCAAAGCCTTAAAAATGATTATACAAAAAGCAAAAGAGAAAGTAAAACAAGGGCGCCAAATCTTGATTTTTCCCGAAGGAACACGCCGACAACCCGGTCAAGAACCAGATTATAAGTCAGGAATTGTCGCGCTCTATAATGAATTAGGACTTCAAGTTGTTCCTATTGCACATAATGCGGGTTTATATTGGCCACGCAATAATTTTCGCCGCTATCCCGGAACAATTCGTGTCCGTATTCTTCCCCCGATAGAGGCTGGTTTAAGCAAACGTGATTTTCTAGATCAACTTGTCCAAAAAACTGAAAAAGCGTGTGATGAACTGCTTCTCTTAGCAGCTCAAGACCCTACCCCTCCTCCTATGCCACCATACGCTGTTCAGAAACTTCAAAAACTAAATCAACATGAAACAATGCACTGATTGATAAGAATAATGCATAACTTTGTATATTGAGCGGAGTATAGGGAACAAAAATATAAGAAAGATACTTCAAACTTTCTAATTTAAAATTGTAAAACACTTGTACATGATAAGAAATGATCAATGTGTAAATTTTTTTGAAAAAGAATTCTTCCTCTCTTTAAAATCATTTAAATAACATACATCTCATTGATTTATAACGATGTTTTAGCGTTATTCAACTTGAATGAGAACCCTGAACACCGTAAGATTTTCTCATTTCAAATCTATTCTAGGTTGAATCAATTAGAATCATTTTCTTACACATTACAAGCGGGGATATCTGTGTGAATAAAACGATACAAGAAAAGATTAAAATGCTTTTTACGAACCGTCTCAAGTGCCAAGGGCTATCCTAACAGGAGAGCAAGAAAAATGCATGATTATGCAGATTCATTCCTTTCTGAGAAATTCAATCCCTCCAAGAACCTGAAATCTTGTACAATCTTCATTATTTAAAAAGTATTTCTTGAGATACTTAAGTCATCAAACCAAATTCAAGGGGAAAATAAAAATGAGAATTGGTTTTTATCCCACAGACACAACGGATACAGCAATTAACCATCTTTCCTTCCTATCCTAGACTTAAATGCTTTGTGTGCTACATTAAAACAATTCTAAATAACGAATAAGAGGGAACTAGATTTAAATTAATGCGACGTCTCTTCTATAATTTATTTTTTTCTGTGATTTTGAGTTTATCCAGCGCTGTTGCTCTAGCGCAGCCTTTTATTTCTGTTGATGTTACAACGAGGCGTATCTTAAAACATAATCAAGCTTTTGAGCGTTGGTATCCTGCTTCCTTGACAAAATTAATGACCGCTTATGTTATTTTTCGTGCCATGAGCCGAGGGGAAGTTTCACCAAACAAACATATCACCATCAGCGAATACGCCGCAAAAGCTCCCTCATATCGTTCAGGCTATAAAGCTGGTTCTGTACTCACACTTGATACAGCCTTAAGTATCACCATGGTTAAATCTACCAATGATTTAGCCATTGCCATGAGTGAAGCTGTTGCGGGTTCACAGAAAGATTTTGTACGTAAAATGAATAGCGAAGCTAAACGTTTAGGCATGTTTGGCACCCATTTTGCGAACGCAAGTGGTTTACCAGATCCTCAAAACTACTCCACGGCACGCGATATTGCTCTTTTAGCCGTTCAAATACGTCGAGAATTTCCACAATATGCTCATTATTTTTCTATTCCAGCCATTGATTTTGGTAATAATCGAAAAATCCAACATAACTCAAACAACCTCATTGGCCGTTTTTATGGGATAGACGGTATGAAAACAGGCTTTATTTGTGCCTCTGGTTTTAATCTTGTTGCCTCAGCCACCCGCAATAAACGTACAATTATTGCTGTCATTCTAGGTGCTAACAACATAAGTGAAAGAGAAGAAAAAGCTGCACAACTTCTTGAAATAGGATTTTTGCACCAAGGAAGCCCCCAATTAACACTAGCAACATTAAAACCTTATGGGAGCAACATAACACAAGCCAACAATATGAGACAACAAACATGCACACCTGAAGCCATAAAAATGCATGCAAATTCATATGATGATCAAGGAAATATTATTCTCACCTCACCTTTTATCACTGCTCCACCTTCTTTTTCTCATCCTTTATCAGTACACCTCATTCGTACGCCACAAACACCTAAAATGACAGTAAAACCACTAAGAAAACCCTATATTCCGTATAAAAGGCACGCAAACCATTCTATAAAAAGCCATAAATCATAATCTACAATTAATTATAATACTTTGATTTATAATCATAATTAATTATTTTGTACCTTATGTCAAAACCACAAGTATTGTAAGATTCTCTCATTTCAAATCTGTATTTGTTGAATCAATAAAACCAGTCTCTTGCGCGCCACAAGGTGGATGAACATGTAGATAAAATAATTAAAACAAGGAATAAAAGTCCTTTCAAGAACCAAGAATTATCATAACATTGACGCTAAAAGTGTATAATATACCCACGTGCACCTACCTTTATAAGCGTAAAGATAGTGGTACAATGGATTTCATGGGGGATTAACCATTATATCCCTCACGGACATCATTATAAATTGCTTAGACATACTGAGATATATTTTTTAAAAACAAAACTATGATTGATGATTAACATGAAAATAAAGCGCATCCCTCTCACGCTTATTACGGGTTTTTTAGGCTCTGGCAAAACAACTTTGCTCAACCGTATGCTACAAGACCCTCTTCTAACAGAATGTGCTGTTATCATCAATGAATTCGGCGAAATCAGTATTGACCACCTTCTGGTTGAAAAAACGACAGAAGGAATTATTGAGCTTGCCAATGGTTGCTTATGCTGTAATTTACGCAGTGATCTCATCGACACATTAATTGATTTAATAAATCGCGTTCAGACAGGACAGATCAAACAACTCCATCATATTATCATTGAAACCACAGGGATGGCTGATCCCGCCCCTATTTTACAAATACTTTTAAGCCACCCATTGTTTATTCAAACATTGTCCATAAATGCTGTTCTTGCAACATTTGATACATTAAGTCCACTTTCCATATGTAAGCGCTATCCTGAAATATATAAACAATTAATATTTGCTGATAAAATCATTCTCACCAAAACAGATCTTAGAGACCCACAAACGCTTTCAGATGCACTCCTTAGCACACTTAAAACAATGAATCCTACAGCACAAATCATTGACGCCCATTCTAAAGATTTCTGTTCAAATCTATTAATAAATAACACATTATGGGATGAAAAAGTAGAAAATACAAAACTTAAACAAAATCTTACGACTACCCCACATGATCATACCCCCCATAAAACCATTCGTACCTTTTCACTAAACTGTGAGGGTCCTGTTGATTACGCCACAATTGAAGCTTTTTTAGATCTCCTACAAGAGCGTTATGGTACAAAATTATTACGTATTAAAGCAATTATCGCATTGCGTGATGACCCTTATCGCCCACTTGTATTACATGGCGTACAAACATTTTTTCATCCTCCCATAAGATTGCCGGCATGGCCAAAAGGAATAAAACAAACACGTTTTGTCATCATTGCCGATGGTGTTGAAAAAGACGCAATACAAAAGCTCCTCAATGCTTTTTTTAATAAACCAGCAATAGATACTGCAGACAAAACAGCTCTCTTAGAAAATCCTCTGGTCATTCCAGGAATAAAATTTTAATTTTTTCTCCCCTTCAATGATATAATATTAAATTCATTGGCACCACCATCTTTATGCTTTTAAAGAAGCAAACCGGCACCATTACACACTTTGCTAATTCCCAATGTTGAAACAAGCCCTTGGTACTTGAGACGGTTTGTAAAAAGCATTTTAGTCTTTCTTGCACAGTTTCACCCACGCGGTTATCCCCGCTTGTAACGTGCAAGAAAATGGTTTTAATTTATTCAACATGGAACGGCTTTGAAATGAGAGAATCTTATGGTATTCAGGGTTCTAATTTAACTTGAATAACACTAAATTATCATTATAAATCAAATTGTTATGATAAAAAATTTAATACCCATCAATCTGCAAACAGATTGTTTTCTCTCTAAATGCGCTTCATCTGCAAACCACTTCATATGATTCATTTCACAGACCGATTGGCCAAATTCTTGGTTCTAAAATATTCTGCTCAACTCTATGTTTACTCAAGCTAATTGAAATCAAAATCCCTGTTAAGAAAAAAACCAAAATCAGACAGAGGCAATATCGCATTTTAAAATATGTGAATGTATCTTATATAACAGCACGACAAGACAATATTTTACAGCATAAAAGAATAAAACTCTTTGAAAGAAATAAAAAGAGAGGTACATTTCATGTTAACTTACTCTTCACTAAAAACGAAGATTGATACCAGTAACGATGTGCAAACAATCCAACTTCTTTGAGAAAATTCCTCTTGGCTTCCCACTTCATATGATTTACTTACATAAAGCTCTATGAAAAAACTCTGCGCTTTAAAATATTGACTACTCACTTAAACACCTTATGTGCAAAGTTTTTGCATATCCTGTATCACCATTATTAAGTGATAGTGTTTACGGTGCTGTAGGATACAATAACACTCACTGCATTAGAGAAACTGAATTTTTATCAATATCGCGATTAAAAACGTAACGTTTTCCATAAACCTCAACAGTTGGAGGTTGACGATTTTTTTCAAAAAAATCATAACCTTTCTTAAGCATAACCCAGAATTGATAATGAGGATTCTTGCTATGACGTGACATATTATCCTTGGTCATGCGGAAAGGAAAAGCCTGCAACTGAAACTCTCTTTGTCCTCCTTTAAAAGCATCCCGTGCAAACGCATAAATCTGAGCCATGTTCTTATCACTCATAGAATAACAACCTGCGGAAAAGCAAGAACCATGCACCATAAGATTGCTTCCTGTGCGACCATTTTCCTGATCATAAAGGTTAGGAAATCCTATATTAAAAGAGAGATAATATTTTGAATAAGGATTCATTTGGTTTGCGCTAATAGTATAAAAACCCTCTGGTGTCTGAAGATCCCCTTCTTTATATTTAGGTCCAAGCTTACCAGACCATTTGCAAATGCCATAGCGAGCAACCAAGATAAAAGGTCCTGAACGAGATTGCTTCCAAACTTCAGCAAGATTTTCTTCCTTAAAAAACCGCATCATAATCGGTGCATAGGGATCTATATCATACAGAACCATTCTATTTTTGATTTCTTGCGGCAACGGCTGCTCAACTTTAGCGCGAATAGAGGCTGGTAATCTTCCTTCACATGCTGTCAATAGTCCCATTACAAACAACACACACACAGCAAGGAATCTGCTAAATGTCATCGAATAAAACTCCAATCCAACACCCCTCACAAAAAATAACCTATGTTAGAGATCGACCAATTTGAAGGTATTTTTCCCTTCGCTCTTGTTTAAGCACTTGACCATCTTTTCCAGCCATAGCTTTTAAAGCTTCTGAAATAACATCACCCGTTGCATCAATGACAATCTCTTTGCCACGATGCGCTCCCCCTAAAGGTTCCGAAATAATGCCATCAATAATCTTTAAGCGATACAAATCTTGAGCGGTAATACGCATATTCATTGCAGCATCTTTTGCACGAGCTGGATCACGCCATAAGATAGAAGCTGCTCCTTCTGGTGAAATAACAGAGTAAATTGCGTGCTCCAACATATAAACTTTGTTGGCAGCCGCGATTGCTATCGCCCCTCCAGAACCGCCTTCTCCAATAACAACGGAAACCACAGGAACTTTCAAACGCAAAGTTGTAGCTGTTGATTGAGCAATTGCTTCCGCTTGCCCACGTTCTTCAGCGCTTACCCCAGGATAAGCACCTGCTGTATCAATAAAAGTGAGGAGTGGCAAACCAAAGCGGTCAGCCATTTCCATAATACGTACAGCTTTACGATAGCCTTCTGGACGCGCAGAACCAAAATTATAGCGCAAACGTGTTTGCGTATCGTGACCTTTCTCTTGACCGATATAAGCAACGGCCTCACCTTTAAAGCGTGCAAACCCCGCTTGAATAGCCTCATCTTCAGCAAACTTGCGATCTCCGGCCAAAGGCGTAACGTCACTCAATAGGCGTTTAGAATAGTCCATAAAATGGGGACGATCCGGATGACGAGCGACTTGTGTTTTTTGCCACGGCGATAATTTTTTATAAATATCGCGCAACGCTGTTTGGGAACGCGTTTCAAGACGAGCAATCTCGTCACTCATATCAAGACTGCCTTTTTCCTGAGAAATTTTTTTTAATTCAAGAATTTTCCCATCAAGATCAGCAACTGGTTTTTCAAAATCAAGATAATTATACATTTGTGTCAACTCATTCAGTGTCACTTATACACTTATAATTTGCTTTATAAAGTCTTTTTCAAAAACATCACCTTTTCTTTAACGAGCCTTTTGCTCATCGGCAAGTGGATGATGCTCATTGACTAAACGATAAAGTCCCTCTTCCAACACATGGGTATAAATCTGAGTGGTAGCAATATCAGAATGACCTAACAAATGTTGAACGGCACGCAAATCAGCACCATTTTGCAAAAGATGACTAGCAAAAGCATGACGCAACACATGGGGAGAAAAGCTATCACTTCCTATCCCTGCTCTTCTAGCGAGATTTTTCAACTCTCGTGCAACGACTTGACGAGCAATATATCCTGTCTCGGAATGCGCAGGAAAAAGATAAGAACTCGTAGCGTCCTTTCCCTGATCACGCAAATTTAACCACTGTGAAAGAACTTGGCATGCTTTTTTTGATAACAGCACCATTCGTTCTTTTTTGCCCTTACCACGAACCAAAACGCTGTATTCATTCCTTCGAACAGACTGAACCGGCAGACTCACCAACTCACTAATACGTAACCCTGTTGCATAAAGCATTTCAATCAATAGCTGAAGACGCAGTGCACGGAAATAACCTTTGGACCCATAGTCTGCTTGGTTGACTTCTAACTCCGCAAAATCAAGCAATTTTATCACTGCATCTTCACTCATGATTTTGGGCAAAGGACGCCTCTGACGAGGTGCATCAATATCATGAGAGGGATCATCTGCTCTCAACCCTTCAGCATAAAGGAATTGATAAAACTGACGCAAAGTTGATAAACGGCGCGCTTGCGACGATGCCGCAAAACCAAAAGTATGCATAAGTGACAAAAGAGTAATTAAATCTTCTTTTTGTGCTGAAAAAAGCGAAACAGAGTGTGAAGACAATTCGTCTTGTGCCCACTGCAAATCATGCTGATAAGCCGCAAGCGTATGAGACGAAGCCCCTCTCTCCGCACTCATCATCTCAAGAAAATGATCTATCACAGCACCACTTTTCATTTCATTGATTCGCTTCCGTAGAAAGATTCCATGAATTCAAGGGAACATCAATGTACATATCCACAGTTACTGGTTCAACCCAAACCACAAGAGCACCCATTATAATGAAAAGAACAGAAAGCAAAATGAAAAGAATCATCAAAAATCTAGTCAATGTTGGCATAAGACAATAACCTACCCAAAAATATTCTATCTCGTATTATGCCTCACAAAGATTAACAGGAATTGACTTTAAGATGGATAAATGCCGAAATAAAGTTATGAAAAGCAATCGACAAAAACGCGTCCCCATAACACAAATAAAGAATCAGCTCTTATCGTCCCTTGATAAAAGAGCACTTGTCCTTGTTGGTCTTATGGGGGCAGGCAAATCAGTGATCGGAAAACGCGTCGCCACCATGCTTCGTTTACCTTTTTATGATTCTGACCAAGAAATTGAAAAAGCTGCACAAATGACAATCACGGAACTCTTTGAAATTTATGGTGAATCCGAATTTCGTGCTCTTGAACAGCGTGTTATTCTAAACCTCATGAAAAAAAGTCCCCTTGTTTTAGCAACAGGTGGTGGTGCCTACATAAATGAAAATATCCGAAAAGCCATTCACCAAAATGGTATATCCATATGGCTAAAAGTCGATCTTGATATCCTCATGCAACGTGTCTCAAAGCACCCAACACGTCCCCTGCTTCAAACAGCCAATCCTAAAGAAACCATGCAAAAACTCATGGAACAGCGTTATCCTATCTATGCAAAGGCAAACTTAACAATTAACAGTCATAAAGAAAGCCGTCATACCGTAGCACAAAATGTTATACGATCCGTACAGCACTACCTATACACAGAAATTAACAATAGGGATAACCAGCATGCAAACCAAAACCGTCACTGTTAAACTGGACAAACACTGTTACGATATCATCATTGGTCCGGGTCTGATTACACAAGCTGCTTCACAAATTAAACATGCTCTTAATAAAAAAGATCCTCATCAAACGCGCTTGGCACTTGTTACAGATACAAATGTTGCTTCCCTTCATTTGGAGATATTGCAAGCAGAATTAACAAAAAATAAAATTCATACTGTCCCTATTATTGTAGAAGCGGGAGAACAATCAAAATCATTTTCAACCCTGCAAGTTGTTATCGATCAAATTCTTGCTGCACGCTTAGAAAGAGGCGACTGTGTTATTGCTTTTGGCGGTGGTGTCATTGGTGATCTAGCAGGATTTGCGGCAAGTATAATCCGCCGTGGCATGAACTTCATTCAAATGCCCACAACGCTTCTTGCACAAATTGATTCTTCTGTTGGTGGAAAAACGGGAATCAATAGCCAATATGGCAAAAATCTTATTGGTGCCTTTTATCAACCACAATGCGTTATTGCTGACACGTGTCTTCTTGATACCCTGCCACCGCGTGAATTTCGCGCTGGCTACGCAGAAATAGTAAAATACGGTCTCATTAACCAACCTGACTTTTTTGAGTGGCTTGAAAAAAATGGGCAGAAAATTTTCTCTAACGGCCCTATGCGAACAGAGGCCATTGTTCGCTCATGCCAATTTAAAGCTGCCATTGTAGCACGTGATGAGTACGAAACGGGAGAGCGCGCACTCTTAAATCTCGGCCATACATTTGGACACATGCTTGAAACAGCAACCGCTTATGACTCCAACCGTTTAATCCATGGCGAAAGTGTAGCAATTGGGATAATTCTAGCTCATCAATTCTCTGCTCAATTAAATTTAATAAGCCCCACGCTTACACAACGCATTGAAGCGCACTTCAAATCTATAGGATTGCCTACACAATTAAAGGATATCCCAGGGTCTCTACCAGATGCTGAAACTTTAATGACTCTCATTGCCCAAGATAAAAAAGTTTCGCAAAACAATTTGACTTTCATATTAACACGCGGACTTGGCCAATCATTTATTGCAAAAAATGTTTCACCAGATGCAGTTTTATCCTTTTTGGAACAAAAATTAACAGAAATTCGTTAATTCATATTGAATATAATTGATTCGTTTTTATACTTCTATTAAAGATTAAATATGATGATGTCTGCGTAGCTCAGTAGGATAGAGCACAGGATTCCTAAAGAAATTGGGCACTTTGAGGAGAAATCCTCAAAGTGAATCTGCTCAAATTCGGGGAAAGCTTCATGGGCGACTATATGCCAATCCCGAGCCAAGTCTCTTTTCAAATGAGAGAAAGGTGTAGAGACTGAACGGGCAGCACCTAAAGAGCAAAAGCTTCAAGGTGAAGAGACAGTCCAGACCACAAACAGCCGATAAGGCTGGCGGTGAAAATCGAAGTGGTATGAATCCTGGGGTCGCAGGTTCGAATCCTGCCGTAGACACCATCGTATCAGTCAAATTATTCTTTGTGCACAATATTAGGAATATAGGGAAGCATCATGAAAAAAACTTTGCACATTTTAGGATTTTTCACCGCTTTAAGTTTATCACTCTTCAGCTCAAACAATAGCTTAGCTGGTTCTTTAATCATTGAAGTACCAGACAATCCAGAGCCCAAAACAGAGACCATTACCTATCAGTGTGATACTGAAACAGGTAAAGAGCGCGTAGAGGCAGTCTATCTTAATGCTGACAATATTTCGTTGGTTGATTTCAAATGGAACGGTGATCGTGTCATTGCTGCTAATGTCATCGCGGCAACAGGAGCAAAATTTGCAGGAGCTCAGTACATCTGGTGGGAGAAGAACAAAGAAGTCACGCTTTATGACCTTGCTCAGGATCCAGAAGAAAAAAAACCTATCCTCTGTAAAGATGAGTCAACATTATTATTTTAAATAACACGGGAAATATTATGAAAAAAATTTCTTTTACTAAACAATTTTTCATTACTTTAAGTGTGCTCCTCCTCGGTTCAATTAATGCATTAGCAAGTTCTTTAGTCATTGAAGTACCAGATAATCCAGAACCAACAACAGAGACCATCTCCTATCAATGCGATATGGGAACAAGCAAAGAGTATGTTGAAGCAACTTATTATAATGCTGGTAATATTGCGCTTGTTGATTTAAAATGGAACGGTAAGCGCATCGTTGGTTCTAATGTAATTGCCGCTTCTGGAGGAAAATATGTGGGTGGACAATACATTTGGTGGATAACTAAAAATGAAGCCATATTTTACGATCTTATTAATGATCCAAAAGAAGAAAAGCCCATCCACTGTGTAGAAGAAAAAAGCACAGAATAAGGAAGATTCTTACATTTCAAGAACCGTGCTGGCTCTCATCTCTTGATGTTCCTTCTGACGTGGGTAACTTTTCCTCCGTCTTGTATAATAAAAGAGCCAGCGGTTTTTCTGACTGTTCTTCTGAATGATGTCGATAAGCTGCTGTATGTGAGAGCAACATAGAAGCTACCGGTGCTGTTAAAAACAAAAAAAACATCAGCAACACTTCATGAAAAACAAAATAATGGTCCACAAATATTGAATAAAGAAATGAAGAAATAAGAATACTACCAACGCCCCAACTCGTACATACTGAAAGCATATGCAAACGCTTATAAAAATTGGAAAAACGCACCAAACCTATCGTTGCGATCAATGTCAATCCAGACCCTAATATTAAGAAAACTGTGATAGCAATAGCAACCACAAGCGATATATCATCTTTCATTCAATAATCTCCCCCCGCATAAGAAATTTCGCCAAAGCGATGCTTGAGACAGATCCCAACAATCCAATAATGAGAGCTGCGACAAAATAAGTGGTTGTTCCTGAACGAATATCGAATGTAAGAAACAAAAGAATAGTGGTTATATAAAGGGCATCCAAACCAACAATTCTATCCTGCGCCCGTGGACCACGAATCAACCGAAACAGCGCGAAAATCACCGCTAAACTTAAAAAAAACTGTGAAAAGAAAAGCCCCCAATAAAGAATCACCATACTCATAAAAAAATCTCCAAAAGCAATTGCTCATACCGTTGTTTGATCAACTGTTTGTAATCATATCCATTTTTTAAATTTAAGACATGAAGCAAAAGTTCACCCTTTTTACTATTATAGGCAACCCAAGCAGTTCCAGGGGTTGCCGAAAGGATGCATGCTAAAATAGCCAAAGCAGTGCGATTATGAAGCAGAAGAGGTACTACAATAAAACCAGATTTCTGCTCTCGAGACCTTTTTGTTAAAACAAACCAAGCCACCGAAACATTTGAGAATATAGAATCTATAAATACTCGAAAAACGAGACGAAAAACCGCACTCCAGCTTTTAATAACAACCTTCTCCGGCTCCAGAAGCCGTATCATCCAACCACAAAACAAAGCGGTTAAAATCCCTAAAAGCAATTGCCCTAAACTAAAACCATTTAAAATAAGCCACATAAGGACAATGACACCACTGAAAAAAGGGGAAGGACAAAAACGATTCATTTACTTATCTCCCTATTTTCGAGAGAAAAATCCGTTAAAACGCTCCCAATATAGTTTTGAGGTTCATACAAAGTCTTAGCAGTTTCAGACATATAATGACTAACAGGACTGGCTACAATTGTTATAAGAAAACACAAAGCAAGGAGAACGGCAATAGGCGCAAATTCTATCACTTGCACACGAGGAATACGCCCTTCAAGAGAAACCCAAAAAGTTCGGATACCCGTTCGTGTCAATGCAATCAAAGCCGCAAAACCAGAGAGAGTGACAAAAACTACAAAAAGCCAATCTTGGTAAACCGGAAGAGAAGCAGAAAAATCCTCTCTACTGTGGTTTAAAATTGCCATGAACATCATAAATTTAGCAACAAAACCAGAAAAAGGCGGCAATCCAATAATCAAAATGGCACAGATACCAAAACAAGCTCCAAGAATTGCCAAGGTTACTGGAAAATAGATGCCAACTTCATCTTCTTCCTCCTCTTCATCGTCACCATACACCTCCATTGTGACAGCAAGAACATTAGCAGCCACATCTTGACAGCGTTCTACCAACTCTACCAAAAGAAAAAAAGCTCCCAGTGCTAAAGTTGAAGAAACAATATAAAAAAGTGCGCCTGCTGTCAGTGCTGCATTGCCTATCCCGATCGCAGCCAACAATGTGCCAGAAGAGACAAGAACGCTATAAGCTGCCAAACGCACCAAAACTTGGCTCGCCAATACTCCAATAAAACCAATAATCATAGTGGCAAGCCCACCATAAAACAAAACTGTATGACCAAAATGGTTAAAATATTCACTTTCAGGACCAAACCATAGCAACGTTAAACGTAAAATAATATAAATACCAACCTTGCTCAAAAGTGCAAAAGAAGCTCCAACAGGCGCTGCTGCTGCACTGTAAGTTGGCACCAACCAAAAATTAAGCGGCCACATACCCGCTTTAAGCAAAAAAGCAATACCTAAAAGTGCAACACCTATTTCGAACAAAACAATATCTGTAGAAGATATATATTTTATTTTAACAGCCAAATCGGCCATATTAAGAGTACCAACGACTCCATAAATGAGCGCTATACCAACTAAAAAAAATAATGAAGCAACAAGATTAACCACAACATAATGCAACCCTGCACGCACGCGCGTCTGACCAGAACCATGCAAAGCAAGCCCATAGGAAGCCGTTAACATAACTTCAAAAAACACAAATAAATTAAATAAATCGCCAGTCAAAAAAGCACCATTTATCCCCACCATAAAAAATTGCATTAGTGACTGAAAATGAGAACCAGCTTTGTACCAATGAGCCCGCGCAAAAACCAACACGCTAGTCACCAACAAGCTGGAAAGTAAAAGCATCATAGCGCTTAAGCGATCAAGGACTAAAACAATTCCAAAAGAAGACGGCCAATTACCAAGTCGATAAACATCGCAAGCCGGTGCTATTTCAAGAGTACGTATAATCAATAAAATGGCAGTAACGACCAACAGTCCCGCAGAAGAAAGACTGATGAATGATTTAAGTCTTGCACGACGTTCATCATAAAAAAGAAGAAGTGCTCCAGTGATTAACGGCAAAAGAATAGGCAAAATAAGGAGATGATGCACTCCTATTTCCATTATTGCACCTCACGTCCATCAACGTGATCAGAACCCGTTAAACCACGTGAAACCAACAAGATAACTAAAAATAAAGCTGTTGTTGCAAAACCAATCACAATCGCAGTTAAAACCAAGGCTTGTGGAAGAGGATCGACATAATTAGCTGGATTAATAACAGTGGTAGGATCAACAATTGGAGCAGCATTACTACGCGGTCTACTCATTGAAAATATAAAAAGATTAACACCATAGGAGATCAAGGACAAACCAAGAATGACTTGAAAAGTACGTGGACGCAAAACAAGCCAAATACCTGATCCGACAAAAACACCGATACCCAAAGAAAGAACAATTTCCATTAATTTTCCTTCTCTTTTAAAATAGGTTTCTTACCGATTCGGTA
The DNA here is from genome assembly GCF_042195415.1 of Bartonella sp. CE47NXGY. Taxonomy (NCBI): domain Bacteria; kingdom Pseudomonadati; phylum Pseudomonadota; class Alphaproteobacteria; order Hyphomicrobiales; family Bartonellaceae; genus Bartonella; species Bartonella sp. CE47NXGY. Next base: position 16,971 of record NZ_JBHIOI010000002.1, read on the forward strand.
ACTCCTAATTGACTGGTGTGCAAGTGCAATTAAAATGAGAACAGTTGCTCCTAACACAAGAGAAAGCACACCAAAATCAAACAAAAAAGCAGATGCCATGGGAACTTTCCCAATTAACGGAAGATGAATATATCGAAAAAAGGATGTTAAAAAAGGATATCCAAAAAACCAAGAGCCCATCCCCGTTACGACTGACAATAATAAACCAAAGCCTATCCAACGCAAAGGTAAAACTCTCAAATGCGTTTCCACCCACCGAATATCGCGTGCAAGATATTGTAAAATAAATCCTATAGCCAAAGTAATACCACCGACAAATCCACCTCCTGGCAGATCATGCCCTCGCATGAATAAATAAATAGCAAAAGCGATAATAATTGGAAAGAGCCAACCCATAATAACAGCAGGAACAGCTAAATAATTCAATACTGTATCTCCCACATTTCGATTAGGCTGTGCTATATCAAAGGCTTTCTGGATACGTTGTTGAAAAGGCGCATCAATACTCTCAGGCGCAGGACGAAAACGTCGTAAGAGTGCAAAAACAGTAAGGGAAACAACACCCAAAACCACAATTTCTCCCATGGTATCAAAACCACGGAAATCAACCAATAACACATTCACAACATTGCGACCACCAGCATCTGAGTAAGCATGCGTTAGAAAAAAATCAGAAATCGTTGTACCTTGGGGACGTGTCATCACTGCAAAAGAAAGCCATGCTACACCAGCACCTCCTACAAGGGATATGATGAAATCACGGAAACGACGCAAACGAACCCAAAAATGAACAGCAGCTGGCCCAGGGTCATGCAAACGTTTAGGCAACCACCGTAAACCAAGCAATAATAAAACGACTGTAACAACCTCAACAACCAATTGTGTTATTGCTAAATCAGGAGCAGAAAGCCATAAAAAGGTTGCACAAGTCATCAAACCAGCTCCCCCTAAAAGCATAAGTGAAGCAAGACGATGAAACTTTGCTCGCCAAGCAACTAAAAGCGCACATAATCCGCCAACCAGCCAAAGAGCGAGAAAAGGAATATCAAGTGGAAAAAGCGGTAATGTCCCCACTGGAATGAAACCATCGCACCAAAGTAAAAGACCAACAAAGGCAAAACAGACCCAAAAAATCCAATGCAATTGGATCTGCAAACGGCGTGTTGACAAAGCAGACTCCACCGCACGGGCCCATTTCCAAGAAATAATTACGAGAATGCGTTCAAAAATACGCGGTCCTTTTAAGTGACGGAAAAAAGGAGCCCCATCATCACAGGATAAAAAATAACGATGCCCAACAGCATAGAGCAATCCGCCCCCTAATAATGCAACAAAGCTCATCACTAATGGAGTGTTAAACCCATGCCAAACAGCCAAACTATAAGGAATTGTCATTGGTCCTAAAACAGACACGACCGCATTATCTAAAATAGGTCCTATTGTTAAATTAGGAAAAATACCAACCGCTAAACAAATAAACACCAAAAGCTCCATTGGTAAACGCATGAAATGCGGTGGTTCATGGGGAGTCTTGGGTAAATTGTCAGGCTTTGGTCCTAAAAAAACGCCATGAATAAAGCGTATAGAATAGGTCACACTAAACAGACTAGCTAGCGTTGCCACATAAGGCGCAATCCAATCGAGCCATGATTCCATATGCGTTTCAACAGCTTCAGCAAAAAACATCTCTTTCGATAAAAAACCATTCAACAAAGGAACCCCAGCCATCGCTGCACTCGCAACTAAAGCAAGAGTTGCTGTGATAGGCATAGAACGATAAAGCCCTGACAGTTTACGCATATCACGTGTTCCCGTCTCGTGATCAATAATGCCAGCAGCCATAAATAAAGAAGCTTTAAAAGTAGCATGATTGGCCATATGAAAGATCGCCGCAACACATGCAAGTGGACTACCAAGACTTAAAAGTGTTGTAATTAATCCAAGATGACTAATAGTCGAGTAAGCAAGCAGTCCTTTCAAGTCTTGCTGAAACATGGAAAAATAGGCACCTAGAAGAAGAGTTGAGAGTCCTGAAAAGCCAACCAGCCAAAACCAAGATTCTGTTCCAGAGAGCACAGGCCATAAACGAACAAGCAAAAACAATCCCGCTTTTACCATTGTTGCCGAATGCAAATAAGCCGATACGGGAGTTGGAGCAGCCATCGCGTTAGGTAGCCAAAAATGAAAGGGAAATTGCGCGCTTTTTGTTAACCCTCCCAATAAAATACAAATAAGGATAGGACTATAAAGAGAACTTGACCGGATCATATCTCCAGACTGTAGCACCTTATCCAAATCAAAACTGCCAACAGTATACCCAATCAATAAAACTCCAATAAAAAGAGCAAAGCCGCCAAAACCTGTGATCGTTAGAGCCATACGCGCACCCTCACGCGCACTTGCATTATGGTACCAATAGCCGATCAGCAAAAAAGAAAAAATACTGGTAAGTTCCCAGAAAACAACCAAAAAGACGAGATTACCTGATAAAACTATTCCTATCATTGATCCCATAAAGGCCAAAAAAAAGGAAAAAAAACGCGGTACAGAATCCGCTGGATCTATGTAATAACGTGAATAAATGACAACAAGCAGCCCAATCCCTGTAATAAGCAAGCAAAAAAGCCAGGACAAACCATCTATGCGGAGAATCAAATCGCTTTCCCATTCTGGAAGCCAAGAAATATCTAAACGCACTATGTGGTTTCCGCGAACTTCCGGATAAAGCATTATTGTAAAAATAAGACAGAAAAGTGCGACGACCCCAGCAAACCACGCTTCATTATTTTTTGCTGTCGAACGAAAAAAGCCAATGACAGCACTTCCACCAAAAGGAAGCAAAACGAGCAATACCAACATTGCTTCCCGTGTTGTCATTCTTTAAACTCCATTTTACCTTAATATTTTGTCATCGACAAAACAAAAACTTATATTCTCACCCCCCCATTCCACACTTAATGATAATAAGATTTAATAAAACTTAAAAGCATTTAAATTTTAAAAAAAACAATGCTTGCATGAAAATACTGCGCACCACACAAGTCTTCTCTTTATTGTAAGAACAATAACGCCCACGACAAGAAGCAATTAAAATTTTATTTAATTTCTATCCTTTAAAAAAGCGTGATAAACACTGCCTACGCCCCCCATGAAAAGGCTGAAAACTATTATCATTTTTATTATAAGAGCGATAACGCGCACGGCAAGATTCAATATGTTGTTTAAGCATCCATGGCTCTTTTTTTTCTAATTTTTCCGAAGAAGACGTTAAAAACACTTTTTTAGCATCTGGTACAACTTTTAATGATGCGCCTTTTGTGCTTAAGTGCGGTGATGTAACAAATGCCACTTCAGGATACCACCAATTATCACTGTATTTACGATAACCACGCCGATAATGACGATAACCTTTGAAACCATTAAGTTCTCTACGCCCCGTAAAAATCAGAGGCACCGAACTATCTTGGACAGAAGTATGAGTAACCAGTTTGGCTTTAGCGTCACTTCTATTTTGCCCCCAATTAACAAGAGTGGTTGTTATAATGAAAAAAATGCTAACAAATACAAAAGCTAAAGCATAATATAATTTTTTTTTCATACTCATAACAAAAAACTCAACATAATAAACAACAGTAATTACAGAAAGCCTTTCTCTTGCTAGACAGAAACAGATTCTTTTCTTAAGATTCTTTTTTCTTGAGACATTCTGTTACTCTTTGTACTAAACGTTGATCTTGGCAATAAGATCCTTCAAAAAAGAATGAATAAATGATGATAAAAACCCCCTATTATCTTATAGACAAATCGAAACTCATCAAAAACATGCAAACAATTTCTCATTTACGGGAAATGTCCGGAGCTAAAATTTTACTTGCTTTAAAATGTTTTGCCACATGGAGTGTTTTTGATTTAATGTCTGAGTTCATGGATGGAACCACATCATCATCCCTTTATGAACTACGTTTAGGAAGAGAAAAATTTGGCAAAGAAACCCATGCTTATTCAGTGGCTTGGGCAGATGATGAAATTGATGAAGCCTGTGGTTATGCAGATAAAATCATCTTTAATTCCATCCAACAGCTTCAACGCTTTTCTGATGCAACAAAAACCATTCAAAGAGGTTTAAGGTTAAACCCAGGAATGAGCGCATCAAATTTTGATCTTGCCAACCCCTCACGCCCTTTTAGCCGCTTAGGAGAAACAAACCAAAGCGCTATCAAAGAAATTCTGCCACTTATCAACGGATTGATGATCCATAACAATTGTGAAAATGCTGACTTTAATCTTTTTAACCAAATGCTTGGGTATATGGAAGAAAAATTTGCAGAACTTTTTTCTGCTGTTGACTGGATAAGCCTTGGCGGTGGAATCCATTTTACGGCTGAAAATTATCCTCTAGAAGCTTTCGCAAAACGCTTAAAACAATTTTCTAAAACTCATGGTGTCACTCTTTTTCTAGAACCAGGAGAAGCTGCTATTACCAAAAGCACCACATTAGAAGTCAGTGTTCTTGACACATTGTATAATGAAAAGAATCTAGCCATCGTTGATAGCTCAATTGAAGCACATATGCTTGATCTTCTCATTTATCGTGAAAATGCTAAATTAGAACCTAATCAAGGACCACACGAAATTATGATTTGTGGAAAATCTTGTCTTGCCGGCGATATTTTTGGAACATTTCAATTTCAAAAACCTCTTAAAATAGGCGATAGACTGTCTTTTCAGGATGCAGCAGGTTATACAATGGTCAAGAAAAACTGGTTTAATGGCGTTACAATGCCTGCTATTGTTCTCAAAGAGTGCGATGGTACATTAACACTTCAACGCCAATTCAGCTATAGCGACTATCAGGAAAGCCTTTCATAAAGATAAACCATAAAAAACGTCATACAACAGTATTAAAAAGGGAGATGGACCTACAATGAAAAAAAATGTTCTCATTATTGGTGCTGGAGGTGTTGCACAAGTTGTTGCACACAAATGTGCTCAAAACAATGATATTCTTGGTGAAATTCATATTGCGTCACGAACACTCAAAAAATGTGAAGCCATCATTGCTTCTATTAAAGAAAAAAACACAATGAAAGAGCAAGGTGTTCTCAAAAGCCATTCGCTCAATGCCATGAATGTAGAAGAAACTATAAAGCTCATCCAAAAGACCAAATGCGAAATTGTCATTAATGTTGGTTCTGCCTTTCTTAATATGTCTGTTCTTTCAGCTTGTATTGAAACCAAATGCGCTTATATCGATACCGCAATTCATGAAGACCCATTGAAAATTTGTGAAACACCTCCTTGGTATGGCAATTATGAATGGCCTCGGCGTCCAGAATGTGAAAAAGCTGGTATAACCGCTATTTTAGGAGCAGGTTTTGACCCAGGTGTAGTGAATGCTTATGCAGCATTAGCGCGCGATGATTATTTTGATAAAATCACAGATATTGATATTATTGATATTAATGCCGGAAATCATGGACGTTGGTTTGCTACAAATTTTGATCCAGAAATTAACTTCCGTGAATTTACAGGACAAGTATGGTCATGGCAAAATAAAAAATGGACTTCCAATAAAATGTTTGAAATCAGCCATGAATGGGATCTTCCCGTTGTGGGAAAACAAAAAGCCTATATGACAGGACATGATGAAATTCATTCACTTTCCAAAAATCTTGATGTAGAGAATGTCCGTTTCTGGATGGGATTTGGTGATCGTTATATCACTGTTTTTACGGTTCTAAAAAATCTTGGTCTCTTATCTGAACAGCCCATTAAGACAGCAGAAGGACAAGAAGTCGTGCCCTTGAAAGTCGTAAAGGCCGTCTTACCCGACCCTTCCTCTCTCGCCCCAGACTACACAGGAAAAACCTGTATCGGAGATCTTATTAAAGGCGAAAAAGATGGAAACTCGAGAGAAATTTTTATCTATAATATAGCCGATCACAAACAAGCTTTTCATGAAACTGGGGCACAAGGCATTTCCTATACAGCTGGCGTACCAGCAGCGGCAACAGCTCTTCTTATTGCCACAGGTGAATGGGATGTTAAAACTATGGTCAATGTGGAAGAATTACCACCCCACCCTTTCCTTAAATATCTTGATCATATGGGGCTTCCCACTTTTATAAGAGAACAACAAGAGGATAAAAAATTACAATTTTAATACCTATAGAAAGCATATGCTTGATTTTTTAAGTTATCACAAAACTGCCCAATGAAAACAAACTTAATATTCTCGTGTAATTATGGTTTTCAAAAAAATTTTAGCTATTCGTTATATTTTGGCAACATTGCGATTTCTTAACAACCCTAAAGAAGAGACATAGCATCTTTTTAAGACATAGCGAGCAATGATCAAGAAAAACAGAGAAGAAAAAACTAATTTAATCACACTGTATAACTTGTCATTATCATCAAAAAGATAGTGTCATAAACAAAAGATATAAAAATACCGCTCTTTTAAAGAAGAGCGGTATTTTGTAGAATATTCAATTCCTCGCCTCTTCATCTTAAATGACAAAGATCCTTAACCTACACCAATCATTAAACAATTCAATTTCTTTGAGTGAATTCCTTTTGACTTCCCTCTTCATATATAACGATTTGATTTATAACAATAAATCATCATTTTCAACTTGATTCATAACGCTGAATACTGTAAAATTCTCTTAATCACAAACTCTCTCACATTGAAGTAATTAAAATCTTTTGTCTGCACATCACAAACAAAACGAGCGTGTGAGGTAAAATGATAAAAGAACAGAATGAAAATTCTCAAATAATAAAGAGCTTTAGCAATATTAAGAACTGAAAAAGTGTATTATAATGCCAGCGTGTACTTTTACTAAACATAAAGATGATGGTGCACAATAGGTCTTATAACAGTTTGAATGAATTTCATATATTTCAAGAGGAACTTTTACAGCTATACCATTCACGAACACCCTCGCGAAGTAGATTTGAGCATTTTGAGAGATGTCTTCTTAACACAAAGCACCCAGATAGGCTCAGAATCCTATCTTAAATATTTTATAACAGTATAAAAACTACCCCATATATAAAACTTTACATAGACTAAACACCACCGCTCTAAACGATAGTGCACAACAGAATAATCAATCAAAACTGCACAACAGATATCTAAAACAGTAATTATCGAAAAGCATACAACAAATGGAACATTTCAATACAATTGGTTATATTCTTTTTTAAAGTTTTAAAATGTTGTTGCATGCTTCACAAATATTTTCTGCCTCATGTGCCTTTTAAAATTTACTTTTTAAAAGCTTTTTAAATATGAAGTGGTTTAGCAAATGTTGCCAAAGCTGCCTCACGCACGGCTTCTGATAAGGTAGGATGTGCATGGCAACAACGTCCCAGATCTTCTGATGAACCACCAAATTCCATTAAAACTGCAATTTCATGGATCATTTCACCAGCACCAAATCCAAGAATATGCCCCCCTAATACCCGATCTGTTTTTTTATCAGAAAGGATTTTAACGAACCCATCACTCTTTTGCATTGCACGTGCACGACCATTGGCCATAAAAGGAAATTTGCCAACATTATATTCAATACCAGCAGTTTTTAGCTCTTCTTCTGTCCTTCCTACACTCGCAATTTCCGGCTGTGTATAAACAACACTAGGAATAACATCAAAATTAACATGCCCTTTTTGACCTGCCAAAATTTCTGCCACAGCAACGCCTTCTTCCTCTGCTTTATGTGCTAGCATTGGTCCTTTTACGACATCACCAATCGCATAAATTCCTGGAACATTCGTCTGCCAATGAGCATCAATTGCAATAAATCCGCGTTCATCTAACTGAACACCAGCCTCTTGTAATCCAAGCCCCTCTGTATAAGGAGAACGTCCAGTAGCAATAAGCACAACATCAGCCTCTAAAGTTTCAGATTCACCACCTTTGACAGATTCAAAGCTCACCTGAGCAGTTGAGCCAGATTGTGTAACAGCTGTTACCTTTGCACCCGTTTTATATTCAATCCCCTGTTTTTCCATTAATTTCTGAAATTGCCGTGAAACTTCACCATCCATTGAGCCCAAAACTTTATTAAGATACTCAATAATGGTCACCTTAGCACCTAAACGGCTCCAAACTGATCCAAGTTCTGAACCAATGACACCAGCACCTACTACAATCATATGCGTTGGTACTTTTTCAAGTGAAAGAGCTCCCGTAGAAGAAACAATAGTCTTTTCATCAATTTCAACATTCACCCCTGGAATGCCTGAACTCTCTGAACCGGTAGCAATAATAATATTTTTTGTCTCAATTGTTTGTTTATTACCATCTCTGGCAACAACTTCCACATGACCCGCACTCAAAATTTTGGCTGTCCCAAAAAAAGTATCAACTTTATTTTTTTTCATCAAAAAAGAAACACCACTCGTATTGGCTGTCACCACAGCTTTCTTATGAACCATCATTTGTTCAAGATTAAGCTTAGATTTACCAATAGAAATACCAAGCGTTTCAAAACCATGCTGGGTTTCAGAAAACACTTCTGAAGCATGCAGCAACGCTTTAGAAGGAATACAACCAACGTTGAGACATGTTCCTCCTAATGTTGTACGCTTTTCAATAATTGCTACTTTAAGTCCCAGTTGCGCCGCTTTTATTGCTGCTACATAACCACCTGGACCCGCTCCGATCACAGCCACATCATAAGACATCCGTTTCTCCTTTCATCCTGAAAACTGTATTTTACAAATCAAGAACAAGGCGTTCCGGATCTTCTAAGCTTTCCTTAACACGCACAAGGAAAGTCACAGCTTCTTGCCCATCCACAATACGGTGATCATAAGAAAGCGCTAAATACATCATGGGGCGGATCACAACTTGACCCTCAACAACCATTGCTCGCTCTTTAATCGCATGCATTCCCAAAATACCAGATTGTGGTGCATTCAAAATCGGTGTTGACATCAACGATCCATACACACCACCATTGGTAATGGTAAAAGTTCCGCCCTGCATATCAGAAACGGCTAATTTTCCATCACGCGCAAGACGCCCCAAACGACCAATCTCTTTTTCAATCTCTGCCAATGACATTTGATCTGCATCTCGCACCACTGGAACAACAAGCCCTTTATCCGTTCCAACAGCAATTCCAACATTGACATAGTTTTTGTAAACAATATCTGTCCCATCAATCTCTGCATTAACAGCAGGAAGTTCTTTTAATGCATGACAAACAGCCTTGGTAAAAAAACCCATAAAACCAAGCTTAACACCATGTTTCTTTTCAAAAAGATCCTTATAACGCTTGCGCAAATCCATCACCGCTGACATATCAACCTCATTAAATGTGGTTAACATTGCTGCTACATTTTGTGCATCTTTAAGACGGCGAGCAATTGTTTGACGCAATTTCGTCATACGAACCCGCTCTTCACGTGTTTCTTGGACAGGAGGTGCCGAAGAACTCGTCGCAGAAGAAGAGGGTGTAGGAGCATTTGTACTTTGTTTTAATCCACCAAGAACATCTTCTTTAAGAATTTGTCCACGTTTTCCAGAACCTGAAATATCGCTTTTTGCAACATTATTTTCAGCCATCAATTTTGCTGCTGAAGGAGAAGGAGGCATTGCACTGCTCAAAGCAGGCTTCTTCGATTCAGATGAAGCCGCTGGAACAAGTGTAGCAGAAGGTGAAAGTGATTGGGAGATACCAGCTTCTCCAGCTTTCACCACTCCTAAAAGAGCATTTACTTCAACCGTATCGCCTTCTTTTGCAATGATTTCAGATAATTTCCCAGCAACAGGAGAAGGAACTTCAACGGTTACCTTATCAGTTTCTAATTCAACCAAAGGCTCATCCATAGCGACAGCTTCGCCAAGTTTTTTAAACCATTTGCCAACCGTTGCTTCGGTAACCGATTCGCCCAAAGTAGGAACACGAATTTCAGTAGTCATAATATTTTTCCATACATCAGAGTAGTAATAAATTAAGAACCTAACGCGTCTTTAAGAAACGCAGCCAGTTGTTCAAGGTGTTTCACCATTAACCCAGAGGCCGGTGACGCACTCGCAGGACGTCCTGCATAACGAGCACGTGAATATTGCGCATTAATATGCGTCAAAACCCATTCCAAATAAGGCTCAATAAATGACCAAGCCCCCATGTTTTTTGGTTCCTCTTGGCACCAAAAAACTTCCGCCTGCAAAAAGCGCGATAATACATTCACCAAAACTTTTGCAGGGAAAGGATAAAGCTGTTCAACACGAAGGAGGTAAACATCATCAATACCCCTTTTTTCACGTTCTTCATAAAGGTCGTAATAAACCTTACCAGTACAAAGAACGACACGGCGAATCTTATTATCTTTTTGCAACTTAATGACAGAATCTTTGAGACATTCTGCATCATCAAGCAACACACGACAAAAACTTGTTTCTGGCCCCATTTCATTGAGAAAAGAAACAGCTCGCTTATGACGTAAAAGTGATTTCGGTGTCATCAAAATCAATGGCTTCCGGAAATCACGCTTAATTTGTCGACGCAAAATATGAAAATAATTTGCAGGGGTTGTACAATTAGCAACCTGCATATTATCTTCCGCACAAAGTTGAAGAAACCGTTCTAAACGTGCAGAAGAATGCTCCGGCCCTTGCCCTTCAAAACCATGAGGCAATAAACACACAAGACCAGACATACGAAGCCACTTACGCTCTGCAGATGAAATAAATTGATCAAAAATGACCTGTGCACCATTAGAGAAATCACCAAATTGTGCTTCCCAAAGTGTTAATCCTCGTGGTTCAGCAAGAGAATATCCATATTCAAAACCAAGAACAGCTTCTTCAGAAAGCATAGAATTAACAACGTCATAAAGCGCTTGCCCCTTTTGTAAATGATTCAAAGGAATATAACGCGCCTCATTTTCTTGGTCATAAAGAACTGAATGACGTTGTGAAAAAGTTCCCCGTTCAACATCTTCACCGGAAAGACGAACCGGTGCTCCTTCCAAACAAAGTGAACCAAAAGCTAAAGCTTCAGCAGTTGCCCAGTCAACACCCTCACCGGTTTCAAAAATTTTAGCACGATTATTTAAAAAACGTTGAATGGTTTTGTGAACGTGAAAATCTGCCGGAATTTCAACAATTTTCTGACCAATTTCCTTTAAAGTTTTTAATTCAACACCAGTTGTTCTAGAATGCTGCTCATCAGAACTACTAAAAGCTTTGAGTCCCGTCCAGCTTCCATCAAGCCAATCAGCCTTATTAGGTTTATAAGAAGCACTTGCTTCAAGTTCACCTTCAAGCTTATCGCGCCATAATTTTTTTTGTTGCTCAATTTCTTCTGAAGTAACCATTCCTTCTGCTACTAATTGGTCACTATAAAGTTGAAGTGTTGTTTTATGATTACGTATTGCTTTATACATAAGCGGCTGCGTAAAGGAAGGTTCATCACCTTCATTATGCCCATAACGGCGATAACAAAACATATCAATAACCACTGGTTTATGGAAAATTTGGCGAAACTCTGTTGCTATTTTGGCAACAAAAACAACTGCCTCAGGATCATCACCATTCACATGGAAAATTGGTGCGTCAATCATTTTTGCGACATCTGATGGATAAGGCGAAGAACGTGAAAAACGTGGAGATGTTGTAAAACCAATCTGGTTATTGATAATAACATGAAGTGAGCCTGCAACACGATAACCTTTAAGACCTGAAAGACCAAAAGTTTCTTGGATAACGCCTTGTCCTGCAAAAGCGGCATCACCATGAATAAGCAATGGCATCACTTTTGAACGCTCACTTAATGGGAGTAAATCAGTATGCGCAGGTCCCATAAGTTGATCTTGTTTAGCACGTGCTTTTCCCATAACAACCGGATCAACAATCTCAAGATGAGATGGATTGGCCAACAGTGATAAATGAACTTTTTTACCATCAAAGTCCAGATCAGCGGTAGTTCCCAAATGATATTTAACATCACCGGATCCCTCCACATCATCAGGCTTGTAAGATCCCCCTTTGAATTCATGAAAAATAGCCCTATGCGGTTTGGCAAGAACTTGTGAAAGAACATTTAAACGACCACGATGTGCCATTCCTAAAATAACTTCCCTAACCCCCAAAGCACTACCACATTTGATAATCTGTTCAAGAGCGGGAATCAGCGCCTCACCACCATCGAGTCCAAAACGCTTTGTACCTTTATATTTAGTGTCTAAAAACTGTTCGAATCCCTCTGCCTGAATAAGCTTATTCAGAATAGCTTTCTTGTCTTGTTGTGTGAAAGAATTTTTTTTATCTCGCCCTTCAATGCGTTCTTGAAGCCATACTTTCTGAACCGGATCAGAAACATGCATATATTCCACACCGATTGTTGAACAATAGGTACGATTGAGAATCTCAAGCATTTGCGGAATAGTTGCATATTCCAACCCTAAAACATTATCAATAAAAATGGGACGCTCGTAATCAGCTGGAGTAAAACCATAAGCTTCTGGAGAAAGTTCCTTATAATCTTCTTGTTTTTCGGCCAATTGAAGAGGGTCAAGTTGCGCATGAAGATGTCCCCGTTCTCGAAACGCACGAATCATCATAATTGCATGAACGGAATCACGTGTTGCACGAATAATATCTTGTTCACTGGAAGTTTTTCCCTTTTGTGCAGCACCTGTTATTGCTTTTTCCTTTAATTTATCGCCAAAATATTTTTCAAGAGAAGACCAATCACCATCAAGAGCAGAAATCAATTCACCCTCTGCTTTTAATGGCCAATGATCACGCTGCCATGTTGCTCCTTCAGCATTTTTAAGAACATCTTCTTTATTATCATGAAGTCCTTCAAAAAAAGCACGCCACTGTGAATCAACACTGGTAGGATCTTTTTCATATTGAGCATAGAGTTGATCTATATAATCCGCATTCCCACCATAAAGAAATGATGTCTGTGCAAAAAGGCTATTTATTTCGTCCTGCCTTGCCATATACTTCTCCGGAACATTTATTCCGTCTCCTTATATCTCTTTTTGACCTTTAAATGCTTACAAACAAGCAGTGATTCGAACATTCAAAAAAGTTTTACCTTTTTATACTCAAGCTTTTTCACCTGAATCTAAGAACCTTTTCTTATTCAGGTGAAACTTTCTTTTAGCCTTTCAAAACTGACATCAAAGTCTTACCTATCTGTGATGGCGAAGAAGATACACGAATCCCTGCTGATTCCATTGCCGCAATTTTATCTTCTGCTCCACCTTTACCACCAGAAATAACAGCACCAGCATGTCCCATTGTCCGTCCTGGAGGAGCCGTACGGCCAGCAATAAAGCCAACAACTGGCTTTTTACGACCTTTTCTTGCTTCATCTTGCAAAAACTGTGCTGCTTCTTCTTCAGCAGAACCACCAATCTCACCAATCATAACAATAGACTCGGTTTCATCATCCGCTAAAAACATTTCCAACACATCAATAAATTCAGTGCCCTTAACAGGATCGCCACCAATCCCTATAGCAGTTGTTTGTCCGAGACCTTCCTGACTCGTTTGAAAAACGGCTTCATAAGTTAAAGTTCCCGACCTCGAGACAACCCCAACAGAACCTTTTCTAAAAATAGAACCAGGCATAATACCAATTTTACATTCATTTGGTGTAAGAATACCGGGACAATTAGGACCAATAAGACGAGACTTTGAGTTTTCTAATCGCGCCTTCACTTTAACCATATCCATAACGGGAATACCTTCCGTAATACAGATAATTAAACGAACTTCAGCTTCTATAGCCTCTATAATAGCTGCAGCAGCCCCTGCAGGAGGAACATAAATAACGGAAGCATCTGCACCTGTTTTTTCTTTTGCTTCTGCAACATTAGCGAAAATAGGAAGAGTTTCGCCTTCTGAACCTTCCCATGTTTCTCCACCCTTTTTAGGATTAACGCCACCAACCATTTGCGTACCATGATAAGCAAGCGCCTGTTCTGTATGAAACGTTCCTGTTTTTCCTGTAAGCCCTTGAACTAGAACTTTTGTCTCTTTATTCACAAGAATTGACATAGCTTAAGCTCCCTTCACGGCTGCAACAATTTTTTGGGCAGCATCATCTAAATCATCAGCAGGAATAACATTCAAACCACTCTCATTGATAATTGCTTTACCTTGCTCAACATTAGTACCTTCAAGACGAACAACCAAGGGAACCTTTAAACCAACCTCACGAACAGCAGCAACCACACCTTCAGCAATGACATCACAACGCATAATACCACCAAAAATGTTAACCAAAATGCCCTTAACATTTGGATCGGCCGTAATAATTTTAAAAGCAGCTGTCACCTTTTCTTTTGATGCTCCACCACCAACATCCAAAAAATTCGCTGGCTCTGCTCCATAAAGCTTAATGATATCCATTGTTGCCATAGCAAGCCCAGCACCATTAACCATGCAACCAATCGTACCCTCAAGAGCAACATAAGCAAGATCATGCTTTGATGCTTCTATTTCCTTTGGATCTTCTTCTGAAAGATCGCGCAATTCTAAAATATCTGGATGACGAAACAGAGCATTATTATCAAAAGAAACTTTCGCATCAAGAACACGCAAGTGACCATCTTTCATCACAATAAGCGGATTGATTTCTAAAAGGCTCATATCTTTTTCACAAAATGCCTTATAGAGAATCGGAAAAAGCTTTTCACCATCTTCTCGCGCACTACTTTGTAGTTTCAACGCATCACAAAGTCTTGCACAATCAGCAGAAGTAACACCCTCTACAGCATCAATGGGAAGCGTGAATATTTTTTCTGGTGTCTCTTCAGCAACCGTTTCAATATCCATTCCACCTTCTGTTGAAACAACAAAAGCAATTCGACCAACGCTACGATCAACCAAAAGTGAAAGATAAAGCTCCCGTTCAATATCGGCACCATCTTCAATATAAAGGCGGTTGACCTGCTTACCCTCTGGACCAGTTTGTTTGGTTACCAAAGTTTTTCCAAGCATTTCTTGAACATTTGCAACAACTTCTTCAACAGATTGTGCAAGCCGAACACCACCCTTTGCATCAGGACCAAGTTCTTTAAACTTACCCTTACCACGACCACCAGCGTGTATCTGACTTTTAACCACATAGAGAGGTCCGGGCAATTTTTCCGCCCATTTTTCAGCTTGCTCTACAGAATAAACAGCGACACCATTTGCAATTGGTGCTCCATATTCATGAAGCAGACGTTTGGCCTGATACTCATGGATATTCATGCATTTGTCCTTTTCTTTTATGGATCTTATTAATCCTAAAGTTTTAACATTCTAAATACTTATTTTAATGAATTAAATCTTGTTCAATTTACTTGAGACTAGGTACAAGAGCAATACAAGCTTCACAAAGCTTTTTAACCGCATTTACTGAATGATCAAAAGCACCTCTTTCTTCTTTATCAAGATCAATTTCAATGACTCGTTCAACACCACCTGCACCAAGTACAACAGGTACCCCAACATAGGTATCATTAACCCCATATTCTCCTGAAAGATAAGCTGCAACAGGCACAACACGCTTAGTATCCTTTAGGTAGGCCTCAGCCATAGAAACAGCAGAAGCTGCTGGTGCATAATAAGCAGAACCTGTTTTTAACAAACCAACAATTTCTGCACCGCCATCACGGGTACGCTGGATAATTTGATCAATTCTTCCCTGTGTTGTCCAGCCCATCTTTATAAGATCAGGCAAAGAAATACCACCAACCGTTGAATAACGCACGAGAGGAACCATTGTATCACCGTGGCCCCCTAAAACAAACGCTGTCACATCTTTAATAGAGACCTTAAATTCCTCAGATAAGAAATGACGAAAACGCGCTGAATCAAGAACACCAGCCATACCAACCACTTTATGTGTAGGGAGACCTGAAAATTTCTGCAATGCCCACACCATCGCATCAAGGGGATTGGTAATACAAATAACAAACGCTGAAGAAGCGTATTTTTTAATTCCAGCTCCAACTTGTTCCATAACCTTTAAATTAATGCCCAAAAGTTCATCACGACTCATACCAGGTTTTCGCGCAACGCCTGCTGTTACAATAACAACATCAGCACCTTCAATTGCTTCATAAGCATTAGCACCTTTTAGACTGATATCAAAACCATCAACAGGAGAAGATTCGGCTATATCTAGAGCCTTACCTTGTGGCACACCTTCTGTAATATCAAATAAGACCACATCAGCAAGCTCTTTAAGCCCAATAATATGTGCTAAAGTACCACCAATCATACCTGAACCAATGAGAGCTATTTTTTTCCGTGCCATTTTATTTTTTCCTAACTTTTAGATAATTCAGCGCACACCCAATCAACGTCCGTATACTGAATATTTTTGACTTCAACCATATTCAAACAATATCATAAAAAGGAGTAAAGAAATGAAATTTACAAATTTCTCTCCTTACAGAAACAACAACCCTCCGCTGAAACAACTATTAGAAAATTATCACGATGTATCGATAAAGTGAATTTAAAAAAAATACAACAGAATTATTATATTTCTTTAATTTCAAAAAGTTATTGTTTTGACAGTTTACGTAAAGGTAAAAGTATAATCAATGCTTCTTCTTCAAAAGAAAATGTTCTTCCCAAAGTTTTAAATAATCGTAGCTTTGCATTTCGAAAAGACGTGATTGTGTTCTTTGAAATTCAAATGTTTCCGTAATCTGCGCATGCCCTTTATACAAATCCCCTATCCCTGCGGCTGCCGACATAAACAACCGTATGTGGCGCTCATAAAGAATATCAATAAGCAAAATAAACCGTTTTGTTTCATTACGACATGTATCATCCATGACCGGTACATTATCAATAAAAATCGTATGATAATGCTTTCCTAATAACAAATATTCAGCCGCGGCCAAAGGCTTTGCACATAAATCCCCATAATCAAAACGAGCACATCCTGCACCAAAGCGCGGAATAGGAATAAAGCGCCCTTTTATAGAAAGCTCATCAGACATCTCCTTATGTCCTTGCAATACAAGTGTCCATGCTTGATCCATATATTCATTTGCTTGAACCCCCAACGGCGATACATACATCTGTTGTAGATTTGATTTTTCAAGGCGATAATCTGTTTTTGCATCAAGATTAACAACACGAACATATGCTTTCAAAACTTGAATAAAAGGCAAAAAGAGCTCACGATTTAAACCGTTACAATAAAGGTTATCTGGCGCCACATTTGAAGTCGCAATAAAGAAAATTCCTTTATCAAACAGAGCAGAAATAAGCCGCCCCAATACCATAGCATCAGCAATATCCGTTACACTAAACTCATCAAAACAAAGTACTTTTGCTTCTCGTGCAAGATCCTCAGCAACAGCTAAAATAGGATTATCTTGTTTAAATTTTGCACACCCAGATGCTTGACGATAAAAATTAATACGCTCATGCACATCAGCCATAAAATCATTAAAATGGGCACGCTTTTTATGACCTTTAGGCAAACAAGAAAAGAACAAATCCATCAGCATGGTTTTGCCCCGTCCTACTTCACCATAAATATACAGTCCCTGAAAAAAACCTGTTTCATCTCCTTGTTTTACAACACAAGAAATATTTTGTTTTTTCCTTTTAAATATTCTGTTAAAGAAAGAGCAAAATATCCAAGGCAAAGGATGAGAGATATTTTGTTCCGCAATTTTTTTTAATAAATGATCAAAATATTCTGTTATAGCTAATTGAGCGGGATCAAAACAAACCTCTCCTTTAGCAACAAGCTCCTTATAACATGTTGAAACGAGAATCATCCAAAAAACCTTTTTCAAACCGATCTCAATGAAAAATACAAATACTTTTCAAGAATCTGTCCGTCTAGTTTAGTTTGTCATAAACGATCAAAAATGATTTAACGACTTAAAATAACGGGATGATCATCAAGTGTACGTCCCTCAAAACGATCAACATTTGAAGAATAAAGAACGAGGATAACACGTCCAGAGTTATTATAAAAATATAATCTTTTTCCTTTAACAGCCCACGATCTCACTTGGGAAGCAATTCCTGGACAGTGTAAAGGACCAGCACGGTACCCTTGTCCAAACTTTGTTTGTGGAGTTGCAATCCGGCAAACTTTTCCTCCCATAGAAAGATTCCACACCCCAGCAACACTTGCAGGAAATAAATCAGTAGCATTACTTGGCAATTCGAGACTAGCCATTCGTCCATCGCTCTGAGAATCTCCTTTTTCATACATCGGAGCGTTTGCATCTTCAGATATCGACGAAGAAGTAGACGACAGATCAGACGCTTCTAATATTGTCATTTGTTGAGATGGATAAAAAACTTCTAATGCGTTACCATCGTCATTACCATCAAACCGTGTTGTTGAACATCCCCCTAAAAACATTACAGTTGATAGTGCAACGAAAAACGAAACTCTTGAAAACGCCATGTCTGTACTCTCTCCCACGACAATAAATAAGTTCACAAAAAAATTAAGCGAATATTTGTTATAGTTACAAAGATAAATTAACAAA
Organism: Bartonella sp. CE47NXGY; assembly: GCF_042195415.1. Classification (NCBI taxonomy): domain Bacteria; kingdom Pseudomonadati; phylum Pseudomonadota; class Alphaproteobacteria; order Hyphomicrobiales; family Bartonellaceae; genus Bartonella; species Bartonella sp. CE47NXGY. The sequence continues at coordinate 35,478 of NZ_JBHIOI010000002.1, forward strand.
TTAAAAAAAACAGGTTAAAATCACTTATTTTAAAAGAAATAATTTATGTGCCCAATTTTATATTTATTAAACACTAGAAATTTATAATATTTTCAGTCATATATCTTTTTATAAGTAATCATTAGAAATAGAGAAGTTTCATGAAAACGCCATTTAGCAAAATGGACGGTCTTGGAAATCAAATTATTGTTGTTGATATGCGTGAAAGCACATACGCTCTTACACCACAAGCAATCCTTGCTTTGTCGGCAGATCCTGAAATGCATTTTGATCAAATCATGGCTATCCACACACCAACCCAGAAAAAAACCGACTTCCGCATAGAAATATGGAATGCCGACGGATCAATGGCTAAAGCTTGTGGCAATGGTACCCGCTGTGTCATAGCATGGCTTAAAGATCACAATTTTGGTGAAAAATTTCATTTAGAAACTCCCGCTGGAATTATTGAAGGAAAATACCAAACCGATAATCTCATTTCTGTTGATATGGGATGCCCAAATTTCAATGCAAAAGAGATGCCTGTTTCACGTGAAATAGTTGATACCAATCACGTAGAAATTATGGCTGGTCCCCTAAAAGACGCTTGTCTCATATCCATTGGCAATCTCCATGCTATCTTTTTTGTTGAAAATGATATTCAACATATTCCATTAGAAAAATATGGGCCAAAACTTGAACATGATCCCCTGTTTCCCGAACGGTGCAATATTTCCATTGCTTGCATAACGTCAAAGAAAAGTCTAAATTTACGTACATGGGAGCGAGGGGCAGGATTAACACAAGCATGTGGGAGTGCTGCTTGTGCAAGTGCAGTGGCTGCTTATCGTCGTGGACTTACAGAGCGCCATGTTGATGTAAATTTACCAAAGGGAACACTTAATATTTTTTACCGAGAAGACGATCATATTATCATGACAGGACCAATTAAATATCACTTTAGTGGTTTTTTAAGCCCTTTAACAGGGTGTTACAAAAAGGATCACTCCTGATGGCAATAGAAATTGTAACTTTTGGTTGTCGACTTAATAGCTACGAATCGGAAATCATTCGCAAAGAAAGTACTTCTTCAGGGCTAGATCAACTTAAAGATGGTGCTATTATCTTTAATACCTGTGCTGTCACTGCCGAAGCCGTACGACAAGCAAAACAAGCTATCCGCAAAGCAAGACGTGAAAATCCTCATGCGCGTATCATTGTAACAGGGTGTGCAGCCCAAACAGAAGCACAAAATTTTGCCTCAATGACAGAAGTAGATCTTGTTTTAGGAAACGAAGATAAACTTCACGCTTATTCTTATCGTCAACTTCCTGATTTTGGTATTAATCATTCTGAAAAGGTGCATATCAATGACATTATGGAAGTACAAAAAATTGCTCCACATATGGTCAGTGCAATGCAAGAGCGCACCCGCGCTTTTGTACAGGTACAAAACGGATGCGATCACCGCTGTACATTTTGCATTATTCCTTATGGACGAGGACCATCTCGTTCAGTTCCCATGGGTGCTGTCATAGAACAAATTAAAAAGCTGATAGGTGGGGGTATCCAAGAAGTGGTCCTTACAGGTGTTGACCTTACAAGTTATGGCCACGATCTTCCTGGAAAAGCTACTCTAGGAAAATTAACTTCAGCTATTTTGCATCATGTCCCTGACTTAGCCCGATTACGCCTCTCATCTATTGACTCTATTGAAGCAGACGAAGAACTCATAAATCTTTTAGCTTATGAAACAAGAATCATGCCCCATTTGCATTTATCTTTGCAAGCAGGTGATAATATGATTTTAAAACGGATGAAACGGCGTCATCTGCGCGAACATGCCATTCAATTTTGCCAAGAATTGCGTGCCAAACGTTCTACAATGGTTTATGGTGCCGACTTAATTGCTGGTTTTCCTACAGAAACAGAAGAGATGTTTCAAAATAGTCTTGCCTTAATCAAAGACTGTAATTTAACCCATCTCCATGTCTTCCCCTTTAGTCCAAGAGAAGGAACACCTGCCGCACGTATGCCACAAATCAACCGTAAAATAGTTAAGCTGCGTGCTGAAAAATTGCGTAAAGCAGGTGATATGGCTTACCAAAAGCATCTTGCTCATTTACAAAACAGTCTACAAACAATTCTCGTTGAAAAAGATGAAATCGGACGAACAGAAGATTATACTCTTGTACAAGTTAAAGGTGCAAAAGCAGGAACAATTGTTCAAGCCCTTATCGTTGATCATGATGGCGATAAATTGATTGCTGTCCCTCCAAAATTAAACGCTGCTTGAGCAGGAGAATTCTTATGACTAAATCTTTTATAAAAAAAATATTCTCTTTTAACAAATCTCAAGAGCAAGAAATTGAACAACAGATTTCTATTCCTGATAAAAGCGATATAATAGAAGAAAATAAAGACAAAAATGAAAAGACAAAAAATAATCAAATCTCTATAAACACAGAAAAAGAAGAACAAACAAAAAATCCAGAGTCAATACTTACAAAATATGATGAAAAATCTCCATTTCTAGAATCCCATTCTGATAAAATTCCCTTTTCTGGTAAAATTATTGTCACAGACAACATCCGTGAAAAAAAGAATGAAGAAATTTTATCTGAACCTTCTGTTGAACAAAAAAAGACAGCGTGGTTTGGGCGCCTTAAAAAAGGCCTATCCCTTTCTTCACAACGCCTAAGCGGATCAATTGGCGATCTCTTTGTTAAAAGAAAACTTGATGAAGATACACTGCAAGAGCTCGAAGATATTCTTATCCAAGCTGACATAGGTGTAGAGACGGCAACACGCATCACAAATACTTTAGCTTCCAGTCGTTACGGAAAAAACCTCTCCCCAAATGATATTCATACTATTGTAGCTGATGAGGTCAAAAAAGTTCTGGAACCTGTTGCAATACCATTAGAACTTGATCTCAGCCATAAACCTCATGTTATTTTGCTGGTAGGTGTAAATGGCACTGGAAAAACGACAACTATTGGAAAACTTTCAGCCAAATTAACAGAAGGGGGATTAAAAGTTATGCTGGCAGCAGGTGATACTTTCCGAGCCGCTGCTATTGAGCAACTACACATTTGGGGTGAACGTACCAATTCTCCTGTTATTTCGACAAAATTGGGTGCAGATGCCGCCAGCTTAGCATTTGATGCTTATGAAAAAGCAAAAAAAACAAACAGTGATGTATTAATTATTGATACAGCAGGGCGTTTACAAAATAAATCTGAATTAATGGATGAGTTGGCAAAAATTATTCGTGTTTTAAAAAAACACACCCCCCAAGCACCCCACACAATCCTTCAAACTCTTGATGCAACAACCGGACAAAATGCACTCAACCAAGTGGACATTTTCAGTGATATTGCTGGTGTTAATGGTTTAGTTATGACAAAGCTAGATGGGACTGCACGAGGAGGAATTCTTGTCGCTATCGCAGCAAAATATAAATTACCCGTTTATTTTATCGGTATAGGAGAAGATATTGAAGACCTTCAACCCTTTTCTGCTTCTGACTTTGCCGAAACTATTGCAGGAAAACACGCATGAAACAGCCTTTATCTAATCTTAATTTACACAATAATTCTGAAAAAAAGATGAATAACAATAAAAAAATTTCTCTCTCACCAACACTTAAGTTTCTTTTGGAAATGGGTCCATTGGTTGCCTTCTTTTTTGCCAATTATAAGGGAGAATGGCTGATAAAAAACATTGGATTTTTTCAAAATTTTAGTAAGCCTATTTTCCCTGCAACAGCTATTTTTATGGTGGCTATTATTATTTCCCTAAGCTTATCATGGATCCTTGCAAGACAAATTCCTATTATGCCTCTTATTTCAGGAATATTTGTTTTAGTTTTTGGCTTTCTAACTCTCTGGCTTCATAATGAAACTTTCATAAAAATGAAACCAACAATCATTAATAGCTTATTTGCTTTTATACTTTTTGGAGGGATGTTTTTTAAAAAACCACTTTTACGTTATGCTCTTGATTCTACCTTAAAACTTGATGATTTAGGTTGGCAAAAACTTACCTATCGTTGGGCGTTTTTTTTCATTTTTCTTGCCATTTTGAATGAAATAATTTGGCGTAATTTTAGCGATAATTTCTGGACAAGTTTCAAAGTATTTGGCGTCATGCCTATAACAGTCCTTTTCATGCTTACCCAAATGCCTATAATTATAAAACATTCAAAAGGACTTTTTACAGAAGAGGACAAATCTGATTCTTAAAAAAATCATCACTACCGATTATTTTATAGATTCATCGCCAAACACTGTTCGGGAGAAAAAAATATGTTGATTGAACAGTTTATTTGTCGAGAAGACAATTTCGGTGTACTCCTTCATGATGAAAAAAGTGGTATGACAGCTGCAATAGATGCTCCTGAAGGCAAAGCGATTCACAATGCCTTAAAGCGCCACAATTGGACACTTAACACTATTTTTGTAACTCATCATCATCACGACCATGTAGAAGCCCTATCAGAATTAAAACAAGTTTACAACGCTACGGTTATCGGACCAGAAGCAGAAAAAGAAAAGATCAATCATCTTGATAAAACACTTCAACCTGATGAAAGTTTTTCTTTTGGCTCACTCCTTCTTTTAGCTCTTTCAACACCTGGTCATACTCTAGGCGCATTATCTTACTATTTTCCTGAAAAGAATTTACTCTTTGCTGGAGATACACTTTTTTCATTGGGCTGTGGACGTCTTTTCGAAGGAAAACCAGCACAAATGCTGAATTCTTTAAAAAAACTTCGTAAACTTCCTGATGAAACACTTCTCTATTGTGGACACGAATATACAAAAAATAACGCTCTTTTCGCACTAACAATTGACCCACATAATAAAAAACTCCACCAAAGAATAGAGGAAGTTTTTTTGCTACGTGCAAAAAACGCTATGACTTTACCAGTAACCTTAGGGCAAGAAAAAGCCACCAATCCCTTTCTCCGCTGGGATGATAGTGTATTGCGAAAGAACCTTGTAATGGAAGAAAAAACAGATGAAGAAGTTTTTGCTGAAGTTCGAAGAAGAAAGGACAATTTTTAACCATGCGTAAGTTCGTATTACGTTTGTTCCTGCTTTTTCTTTTCGTGATACATATTCAACAAACAATGGCAGAGGAAAAGGAAACAGATAATTCTTCTCTTATAGCACCTCTCATTGCAAATTATCCCTTAACAGAAGATTTTCTTTTAAAGCTGGAAAAAATTGAAAAAGAATGTAAAAACTTACTTCCAGAAACAAAAAATAATCTTATAACTTATGATTCTAGTATCCACTCTAGTATTGAAAACTACACTACCTATATTTCTAGTAAACCAAAACTTGTGAATATTTTAAAAGAAAATAATATAACACCGAAAGATTTTGCTGCGGGAACCTCAGCACTTAAAGAAATATCAGCGCTTCTCATATTTGTACCTGAAAAGGAATATTCTACTGAGAAAAATACTATATTTCTAAACAATCTTGAATTTGTTAAAAAACATTTTTACAAAGCAACAATTCTTTTAAATAGCTGTGAAAAACTCATTTTGAGCAACTAATCAGCTATGAGACATTAAAAAATATTATCCCATTAATCTAATAAAAAAGTACGTGCATTAAAAAAACACCGTGTTTTTACCATTCCTAATAATTGTTTTTATTTCGATTATATTTACAAATGTTTTTCTAAAAATAAAGAATAACAGACGGAAAAATATTTATTGAAATTCAAAAAAGAAAGGATAATTTTTCGTCATGTTTAAACTTCTATTGTGTTTTTTCTTCATTTTTCCTTTTGTATCATACGCTCAAGAAAAAAAACAAGAAATAGATGATCCTTCTTTTATACCGCCTTTCATTGCAAATTATCCCTTAACAGAAGATATTCTTTTAAAGCTGGAAAAAATCAAAGCAGAATGTAGAAATTTATCTTCAGAACCAGAACAAACAAATACAAAAAGTGATCTCAGTACTTATGATGATAATATTGAAAAATACGCTTCCTATATTTTTAATAATCCAAAACTTGTAAATATTTTAAAAGAAAATAATATAACACCGAAAGATTTTGTTGTTGCTCACCTAGCACTTCAAGCGACATTGTATGTACTTACTGATGAAGAAAATTCTACTTATGAAAAAAACTCTTTACCTGCAAGAAATATAGAATTTGCTAAAGAGCATATGTATAGAATAATAAAAATTTTAAAAGATAACTGTTAAAAAAATCTTTTTAGAACAATTGATTAACTTTGTAAACGCCGACAAATTTCATCTAATTGTTCTAATGAAGAGTAATGTATTTTTAAATCTCCACCTTTTTTACCATGTCGAATAATAACTTTCATTCCTATCACATCTGCAAGTAATTTTTCTAAAGATTTTGTTTCAGCATCTTTCTCCGTATTGGTACGCTTTTTAGTTTTAGGATTAGCTTGCTCATATGCAAGTATTTCTGTTTGACGTACTGAAAGCCCTTCACGAATAATTTTCTCAGCTAAATTTTGTGGATCATCAACGGTTATAAGACAACGTGCATGACCTGCAGAAAGTTGTCCATCAGTTAAGAATTGTTGTACTTTTTCTGGAAGTTTTAACAAACGAAGCGTATTTGCAACATGACTACGACTTTTTCCTATAACTTGCGCTAAATCTACTTGCGTATAATCATGTTCATTTAGAAGCATCTCATATCCCTTTGCTTCTTCGATAGGATTAAGATCTGCACGTTGAACATTTTCAATAATTGCCAATTCCAAAGCCGTTTTATCGTCCACATCACGAATAATAACGGGTAATTGACTTAAATTTGCACGTTGTGCTGCACGCCAGCGCCGTTCACCCGCAATCAATTCAAACCGATGAGGATGATCTCTTAAAGGCCTCACAATAACCGGTTGAACCACACCGTGTTGACGAATTGATTGTGTCAAATTATCAAGCTCTGTTTCAGTAAAATGACGCCGAGGATTGTGAGGATTACATGAAATAGATTCAATAGAAATAAATCGCTCAGAAAGACTACCGGATTCATTTAATTTATCAAAGCTTGATGAACGTGCAATATTGTTGTTTAAATTGATATCTCCAATCAATGCCGCTAATCCACGTCCTAGTCTTTTTTTTGATAGATCATCGTTCATAATTTTGCTCTTTGAGTTTTCTTACAAAAAATTTTACATTTTTAAGCAGCAGCACGTGCTTGTTTTTCACGTTGAATCATTTCTGATGCTAGACGCAAATAAGCTTGGCTCCCAGCACATTTAAGATCATAAAGCAATACAGGTTTGCCAAAAGAAGGCGCTTCTGATACTCTTACATTTCGTGGAATAACAGTACGATAAACTTTATCTCCCATAAAAGAACGTACATCTTCAACAACTTGATTTGAAAGGTTATTACGTCCATCATACATTGTTAGAACAATACCTTGGATCTCTAAAGATGGATTAAGTACGGATCGCACTTGTTTTACTGTTTCAAGTAATTGACTTAAACCTTCAAGTGCTAAAAATTCACACTGCATAGGCACTAAAACAGAATCCGCAGCCCCCATAGCATTAAGTGTTAAAAGATTAAGGGAGGGAGGACAATCAATTAAAATATAATTGAATTTTTTTTCCATTTCCGGATCATCATAGAGAGCTTTACGTAAGCGTTGTATGCGATCTTTTGATGAAGAAATTTCCATTTCCACACCTAAGAGATCAAGTGTAGAGGGAACTATATAAAGATTGGGTACGGCTGTTTTTAAAGCCGCCTGTGTAATTGAAACGCCCGAAACCAAAACATCATAAGAAGATAAAGGACGGCTATTACGATCAATCCCTAAACCTGTACTAGCATTACCTTGTGGATCAACATCCATAATAAGGACATTTTCACCAATAGCCGCTAAAGCTGTAGCAAGATTAATTGCTGTGGTTGTTTTTCCGACTCCACCCTTTTGGTTTGCAATAGCGATAATTCGTGTTTCGCTCATTTTGCTCTACCCTCTATATGATCGAATATGAGAAATTTCCAAAATAACAGAATTTTCATCAACTTTACTTTTATGTTTTAACAGATCAAAGTGCCAATTGGCAGAGGCATTTTTTATTTCTGTAGCGTAATCCCGACCTTTTTGCAAAAGAGCTATTGTTTTTTCTGTTAATAAAGGAAAAATGAGTTGTAAAAGAGTATCAAGCGGCGCTAATCCCCGTGCTGTTATAATATCAGATATGGGAATTTTTTGATATATATCTTCAATTCTAGCGTGATAAACCGTTGCTGGAAGATTAAGTTGAGCAATAACTGTTCGCAAAAAAGCAACTTTTTTCCCATTACTTTCAACAAGATTAATATGTCCTGCTTTTTTTTCTTTCAAAAAGATAGCAATCACAATTGCAGGAAAACCTCCTCCTGATCCTAAATCACACCAATGTAAAGAATGAGCATACAAAGGAAAAATTTGTGCTGAATCTAGAATATGTCGTGTCCATAGATCTGGTATAGTTGTAGCAGATATCAAATTAATATGTGCATTCCACTGAAGTATTAAAGACTCAAACTGAATTAAATTTTCCATCGTTTCACGTGAAACAGAAGGAACAATATTTAATAATTGTTGATATTTTTTTTCTGTAGAAAAATTCATTAAGCTGTTTTAGCCTTTTCACGTCGTTGACGTTGAATATGTGTAATAATAAGCGATAACGCGGCGGGTGTCATGCCATCAATTTTTTGTGCATCAGCAATTGAACGCGGCGACACTTCTTGAATTTTTGATTTAAGTTCATTTGAAAGACCTGAAATTGCCTGAACATCGAGAGAAGAAGGAATTTCTAAACGCTCATCTCTCTGAAGAGAGGCAATATCTTGTGCTTGTTTATCTAAATAAACCGCATATTGTGCTTCAATTTCTAAAGATTCTGCTGTTTTAGAATCAATTGTTTTTAATTGTGGCCAAAAATCTGAAAGACGCTCTAAGGTCATATGAGGATAAGCAAGAAAATCATAAGCCGAACGCCGAATTCCATCATGATTAACATGTAATCCATGAGCAGAAGCTTCATTGGGTGTTAAAAAAAGATTTTGACATATTGATCGTGCTTGATCAAGCCGTTGTTGTTTTTTCTGATAACATTCCCAACGTATTTTACTCACAATACCCCATTTTTGTGCCAAAGGTGTTAAACGCGTATCAGCATTATCAGATCGTAAAGATAAACGAAATTCAGCACGTGATGTAAACATCCTATAAGGTTCACAAACACCACGTGAAACCAAATCATCAATCATAACACCAATATAAGCAGTAGAACGACTTATAAGTATTTCATCTAATTTACCTACTTTACGTGCAGCATTTAATCCAGCTAAAAGTCCTTGTGCTGCTGCTTCTTCATATCCTGTTGTACCATTAATTTGGCCTGCTAAGAACAAACCCGGTAAAGAACGTAATTCTAAGTTTCTCGTTAATTGTTGTGGATTAACAAAATCATATTCAATAGCATAACCAGGTTGCAAAACTATAGCATTTTCCAATCCTTCAATGGTTTTCAATAGAGAAATTTGTACATCTTCAGGAAGAGAAGTAGAAAGACCATTTGGATAAACAGTATCATCATTTAATCCTTCTGGTTCCAAAAAGATCTGATGTCCATCACGTTCTCCAAATTTAACAATTTTATCTTCAACAGAAGGACAATAACGTGGTCCTAACCCTTCAATATTTCCAGAATATAAAGCAGAGCGATAAATATTCTCGCGAATAATTTGATGTGTTTTCTCATTTGTACGTGTTATTGCACATTCAATTTGTGGTTGTTCAATTTTCTCTGTTAAAAGAGAAAAGGGTATGGGATTTTCATCTGCTTGTTGTTTTTGGAGAGCTTCCCAAGCAATTGTTTTTTTACTCAAACGAGCAGGGGTTCCTGTTTTTAATCGTCCAAGTTTTATATGATATTTTTTCAAATGTTCAGCAAGTTTTACACTTGACTGATCTCCCATACGACCAGCAGCCCATGTTTTATTACCAATATGAATAAAGCCATTTAAAAACGTACCTGTTGTTAAAACAACAGCACCAGAAAAAATTGTTCCTTGTTTTTTTAAAATAACACCTGATACACAATTATCTTTAACAACCAGATCAATAACTTCATCCTCAATAAGAGTAAGATTTTCTTGTTCTTTTAATAATTTTTGAATTGCTTTTTTATAAAGTTGTCTATCTGCCTGTGTTCGTGGTCCTCTTACTGCCGGTCCTTTACGTCTATTAAGTAGTCTAAACTGAATTCCAGCAGCATCTGCTGCTCTTCCCATAAGACCATCTAACGCATCTATTTCACGAACTAGATGCCCTTTTCCAAGTCCACCAATAGCAGGATTACACGACATTGTTCCCAGTGCTGATATTTTATGTGTAACAAGCGCTGTTTTGGCTCCTACACGTGCTGAAGCTGAAGCCGCTTCACAGCCAGCATGACCACCACCAACAATAACAACATCATATGATTGCATTTAATTCATTCCGTAGAAAATATTCTAAGGTTTCACGTGAAACAGGATATAAATTACATAATCTTTATAATCTGTCTATGAAATAATCAATGTTTCACGTGAATCATTATTTACCAACACAAAATTCTGAAAAAATAATATCAAGCAAATCTTCAACATCAATATCTCCTGTAATTTTCCCAAGAAAATCACTTGCACAACGGAGATGTTCTGCACGTAAACTGAGATCAAGAGAATGATAATTAAGAGAAAATTCAATCTCTTTAACAGCCTGCTTTAATAATTGAAGTTGCCTTTTACGTGCTGGAACAATATTTCCAATTTTAGAAGCACGATAATGACAAAATGATTCAAGTTCTTTTATAAAATAATCAAAATTTAAACCAGTTAATGCGGAAAATTGTATAGACCAACGCTGATCATTTTTTTCATAAAGATCAAGCTTATTGCCAACACACCATATTTCAGCCGATGTTTCTGGTAAATCAACTTGCTTAGGATTTCTTATATCATAAACCAAAATAACCAAATCAGCTTCCCTAACATGCTGTTTAGCAATTTCTATTCCCATCTGTTCTATTTTATTTTCTGTTTTTCTAAAACCAGCAGTATCGGTTAAAAAAACAGGTAAACCACCAAGAATAATTCTCATTTCTAAAGCATCACGGGTTGTTCCTGCTTCTTCCGTTACAATAGCAACAGATCTTCCTGAAAGACGATTCATAATGCTTGATTTTCCAGAATTTGGAGCACCAGCAATAACAATTTTTAATCCATCACGTAAAATACTCGCACGTTCTCCTTCAGTAATATATTCCCGAATAGAAGTACAAAGATCCTGAACATCTTTCCAAACTTTATCAGATATTGCGTTGGGAATATCTGCTTCATCAACAAAATCAAGTTCTGCCTCAATAAAAGCACGCGCCTTCATAAGCTTATGACGCCAATCACGATAAAGCGTCGTTAAATGTCCACTTGTACCCATAACAGCTAAACGCCGTTGGCTTTCCGTTTCTGCTTCTATTAAATCAGCAAGACCTTCTGCTTGAACAAGATCTAATTTTCCTTCCATAAAAGCACGACGTGAAAATTCACCTGCTTCTGCAATACGGCATCCAGAAAATGTCGACAATTCATCGAGAAAACGATTAACGACTGCTTTTCCTCCATGTAAATGGAATTCTGCACAATCTTCCCCCGTAAAACTATGAGGAGCAGGAAAAAAAACAGTTAAACCAGAATCTAAAAAACTACCATCACGAGCAGTAAGATTTCCATAATGCATAAAACGTGCTTTAGGTAAACGACCACAAAGCGTTTTAACTATATCCACAACATGAGGACCAGAAAGCCGAATGACTGCAACCCCTGAAGGTAACAATCCACTCGAAACAGCAAAGATTGTATCCACAGGTTTTATCCTAATAAAAACTTTAATGACTCTACGTATTCATTGAATCAAAAAATTCACTATTGTTTTTTGTTTGCTTTAATTTATCAATCAAAAATTCAATTGCATCTGTTACATTCATAGATGCTAAAATACGACGAAGAACAAAAATTTTGTGTAAATCTTGTCGTTCTACCAGAAGTTCTTCCTTACGCGTTCCTGACTTTAAAATATCCATAGCAGGGAAAATACGTTTATCAGCAACTTTTCGATCAAGAACAATTTCCGAATTACCTGTTCCTTTAAATTCTTCAAAAATAACCTCATCCATACGACTTCCTGTATCAATCAAAGCCGTTGCAATAATGGTTAAAGATCCGCCTTCTTCAATATTACGTGCTGCACCAAAAAAACGCTTTGGACGCTGGAGGGCATTTGCATCCACACCACCTGTTAAAACTTTACCTGAAGAAGGAACAACTGTATTATATGCACGCCCAAGACGTGTAATAGAATCGAGAAGAATAACAACATCACGCCCATATTCAACAAGACGTTTGGCTTTTTCAATAACCATTTCTGCCACTTGTACGTGACGTATTGCAGGTTCATCAAAAGTAGAAGAAACCACTTCTCCTTTTACTGAACGCTGCATATCAGTAACTTCTTCTGGTCGTTCATCAATTAAAAGAACAATGAGATAACATTCAGGATGATTAGTGGTAATAGAATGAGCAATATTTTGAAGTAAAACTGTTTTTCCCGTCCGAGGAGGAGCTACAATTAACCCTCTTTGTCCTTTTCCCAATGGAGATATCAAATCAATCACGCGTGATGACATATCTTTCTCTGTAGGATCTTGTATTTCCATTTGGAAACGTTCATTTGAATAAAGAGGAGTAAGATTATCAAAGTGGATTTTATAACGAATCTTTTCAGGTTTTTCGAAATTAATTGTATTAATTTTAAGGAGAGCAAAATAACGTTCTCCCTCTTTTGGACTGCGTATGGGACCTTCAATTGTATCGCCTGTTTTTAAAGAAAACGACTGTATTTGTGCAGGTGAAAGATAAATATCATCAGGACCAGGAAGATAATTAGCATCAGCAGATCTCAAAAATCCAAATCCGTCTTGTAAAACTTCAACAACACCTTCTCCTATAATTTCAACGTCTTGTAGAGCAAGTTTTTTCAAGATAGCAAACATTAATTCTTGTTTGCGCATAAGGGAGGCATTTTCAACTTCTAATGTTTCAGCAAAAGAAACAAGCTCAACGGGATTTTTGCTTTTAAGTTCTTGTAGTTTCATTTTTTGCATGAAATATGCTCTTTGTAATTAAGGAGAAGATTGTTCTAAATAATTTATGGAAATTTATGAGTGAAATATTATTAAGAAAAAATATCCTACACTCAATTTTTTTAATCTGCAAGTACCATTTATATGAAATTTGTTCCTGTAATATTAAGTAATTATATGAAAAACTTGAAAAAATATAAAATCCAAATAGTATTTAATTATTTTAATAACAAAAATGTGAGTTAGGATTATAGCATTAATGAAATGCTATTCAAAAGTATTTTTTACAGAAATTTATATTAATAAATTTATATTAAAGAAAGGATTATTCTTATTTATAACTGTGTTTAGTGTGGATTATTATTTATCCTCAATTTTATCCACAAAAGGAACTGAAAAAAGAATAAAAATATCACTATCTTAAAGATATTATCCCCTCTTTTTTTATAAGAGGGATTAAATTATCACAAGCATTTAATTTGTGCATAAAAAAGGAGAATTTTTCATAAATTTTAGTTTTATAAAAAACGGTGAGGATATATACACATGTCTTAACAAGGAGTTAAAATTTTTGTGACAAAAGAAAAAAAATTCTTTCATTTACACATGCTTTCTGATGCAACAGGAGAAACATTAATTTCTGTTGGAAGAGCTGTAGCATCGCAATATGCAATGATTCAGGCAACAGAGCATATCTATCCTATGATTCGTAATAGAATACAGTTACAGAAAGCTCTTGATGAAATACAACAAGAGCCAGGTATTGTTCTTTACACAATGATTGATGAAGAACTTAAACTACTCCTTCAAAAAAAATGCAAAAAAATAGAAGTTCCCTGTATTGATATATTGCATCCTGTTTTAAATGCTTTTCAGTCTTACCTTGGAATGCCAACACATTTACGTGCGAGCGCACAACATGATCTTAATGCAGATTATTTTCGCCGTATTGAGGCACTGGATTTTACAATAGAGCATGATGATGGACAGTCTTCCAGTAGCTTATCCGAAGCAGATGTGATCCTTGTGGGAATTTCAAGAACCTCTAAAACACCAACAAGCATCTATTTAGCAAATCGCGGAATCAAAACGGCTAATGTTCCTCTTATTCCAGGAATTGATTTGCCAGAATCTCTTTTAGAGGTAAAAAATTCTTTAATTATTGGTTTAATTGCTTCAGCTGAAAGAATCTCACATATTCGTCAAAATAGAGATTTAGGAGAAGGTTTTGCTCTTGATAATTATACTAATCGTATCAACATAGCTGAAGAATTAATCCATGCAAAACGCATTTGCGAACGTTTTGGTTGGCCTATTATTGATGTCACAAGACGTTCTATTGAAGAAACTGCTGCTGCAATATTTGAACTGTTATCACGATTTCGTGAAGGAAATGAGAGAAAATTCTCATGAACGCAGATACTTTAATATTAGCATCTCTTAGTTTTTATCGTGCAAAATTATTAAAAAAAGCAGGCTTAAATTTTTCCATTGAAGGAGCTTCTTTTGATGAAAGAGAAGTAGAAAAAAAAGCAAAAGAAAAAACACCTAAAGAACTCAGCTGTTTTCTTGCGAGCGCAAAAGCAAAAAATGTTTCAGACCGTTTTCCTGATGCTTTCGTTATTGGTTGTGATCAAGTTCTTGATTTTGAAGGTCAAGTTTTTCACAAAGCAACAAATATTAAAGAAGCACATCAACATTTATGTGAATTATCAGGAAAAACCCATTCTCTTCATAGTGCGGTAGCTTTATTTAAAAATGGTCAAAAAATTTGGGTTGAAGCTTTTAGTGCACATATGTCCGTCCGTTTACTCTCATCAGAATTTATTGAACGTTATTTAGCACGCGTAGGAAAAGATGTTTTAAACAGCGTGGGAGTATATCAAATTGAAGGAGAAGGAATTCATCTCTTTGAAAAAATTGAAGGAGATTTTTTTACCATTGTTGGTTTACCTTTGCTGCCTCTACTCATAAAACTGCGCCACTTAGGAATTATTGATGGTTGACTTAACAATAAAAAAAACAAATTATCCGCGTGCTTTTGTTGTTGGTTCTCCAATTCATCATTCAAAATCGCCAAGAATTCACAATTTTTGGCTTAAACAATATGGTTTACAAGGAGAATATCTTGCACAAGAAGTAACATCTGAAGAGTTCAGTCATTTTATTGCGTCTTTACAAAAAATAGGCTTTTGTGGAGGAAATGTTACTTTGCCTTATAAACAGGAAGCTTTTCGTTTAGCAGATTATAAAGATGAGAGAGCAACAATGATTGGTGCTGTTAATACACTTTGGTATGAAGGAGATAAGCTTTGTGCCACGAATAGTGATGCCTATGGTTTTAGCGCTAATCTTGATGATTTTGTATCTGATTGGGGAGGGGAAACAGCTCTTGTTTTTGGAGCAGGTGGTGCCGCACGCGCTATCATATATGCCTTAAAAAGACGCGGATTTGAACAGATTTATTTAATTAACCGTACAAAACAACGTGCTGATAATTTAGCTCAGCATTTTGGAAAAATCATTAAAGTTTACGATTGGCATAAAATCCATGAAATACTTCATCAAGCTGATTTGATTGTTAATACAACCTCTATTGGCATAAAAAGTCCAGAAGAAAAAAGTGATTCTTTTTTTTGCGATTTTCATAAAGCAAAAAAAACGGCATTAGTAACAGATATTATTTATACACCATTGATAACTCCTTTTTTACAACAGGCAAAGGCTTGTGATCTCAAGACGGTTGATGGACTTGGGATGCTTCTACATCAGGCTGTTATAGGGTTTGAACAGTGGTTCGGAATAAGACCACAGGTAACAAAAGCGTTACGGACAGCTATTTTAGAGGATATGAGTGAAAAAAGAGAATGAAGATCATAGGATTAACGGGATCAATTGCTATGGGAAAATCAACAGTTGCTGATTTTTTCAAGCAAGCGGGTATTTCTGTTTTTAGTGCTGATGAAGCAGTACAACAGCTTTATAAAAGTGAGCCAGCTTTGTCATTCATAGAGCGTATTTTTCCTGGTGTGGTTGAAAACGGAGAAGTTAACCGTTTGAAACTTTCTGAAATTTTGATTGATGATAAAGAAAAATTACAAACATTAGAAAAAATAATTCATCCTTTGGTGCAAGAAAAAGAAAGGGAATTTATTGATATAGCGCGTGAACAAGGGAAAAAATTAGTTATTCTTGATATTCCACTTCTGTTTGAAAAAAATGGTGAAAGTCGTGTGGATAGCGTTATTGTTGTTTCTGCTCCACCAGAAATACAAAAAGAACGTGTAATGATTCGCCAAGGTATGAATGAGAAAAAATTTGCCTTTATCAACGCTCAACAAATGCCAGATGAAAAAAAACGAGAACGCGCTGATTTTATTATTGATACAGGGAAAGATTTAGAGAATACACGTCAACAGGTTTTTGATGTGATAAAAAAATTGCTAAAGAATTAAAATTATGCGTGAAATTATTTTTGATACAGAAACAACAGGTTTAGATAAAGAGAAAGATCGCATAATCGAAATTGGTTGTGTAGAAATGGTTGATCGTTATCTCACAGGACGCCAATTTCATGTTTATTTAAACCCTGAAGGCGTTATTATTCCTGATGAAGTTGTAGCAATTCACGGATTAACCAATGAACGCTTGAAAAACGAGAAAAGTTTTAGTGATATTGTTGATGAATTTTTGGAATTTATCAAAGACGCGACAATGATTGCGCATAATGCGAGTTTTGATATTGGTTTTATTAATGCAGAATTAAAACGCGTCAACAAACCGCTTATCAGTGTTGATAATATTCTTGATACATTGGCTATGGCGCGGCGTAAATTTCCTATGGGTCCTAATTCTCTTGATATTTTATGCAAACGTTTTGGAATTGATAACAGCCATCGTGTTCTTCATGGTGCTTTGCTTGATGCAGAGATTCTAGCCGATGTTTATATTGAGCTCATCGGTGGAAAGCAAGGTGTATTGGGTTTTGATAACAGAAGGGGTATTGATGAACATATCCAGAACGATAAAGATACATCTTATGCCGTTAAAATTCGCCCGCAGGCTTTACCTTCAAGATTGAGTATGCAAGAAAAAAAGTTACACGCTGATTTTATCTACAAAATGGGTGAAAAAGCTCTGTGGAATAACTTCAAAATTCATGAATAACATCATCTTTTATCTAAAAGAGTCACGATTGAAATTAAAGAATATCGATGTCAAAAAAAAACGGTCGTTGTGGGGAGGGGAACACCACAACGACCCTGTCGCTACATCGTACCTCAGCTATCATAGGAGGAGCAAAATGAAAGCTATTAATCCTGTAACAGCAAAGAAAAGCTCTAGGTACTTAATATAAAGTGCAACGACTTCACGTCTTATGAAGAGAAAAAATGGCTTTTTAGAGGCAAAGTGAAAAAATATATAAGGTTAATTTGCTTTTTTAGCTGAAATGGAGAAAAAATTGTCATGAAAGCAACAGATCATCTTTTTTTGGTTGACGGATCAGGCTATATTTTTCGTGCTTATTATGCTTTGCCGCCTTTAAAACGTAAAAAGGATGGACTTCCTGTAGGAGCAGTAGCTGGTTTTTGCAATATGTTATGGAAATTACTTTGTGATGCTCGTAATACAGCTACGGGTGTTGTTCCAACACATTTTGCTGTTATTTTTGATTATTCATCTGATACTTTTCGGAAACAAATTTATCCTGAATATAAAGCGAATCGCGTTGAACCTCCTGAAGATCTAATTCCTCAATTCGCGCTAATACGCCAAGCAACGAAGGCTTTTAATTTGCCTTGTATTGAAAAGGAAGGCTTTGAAGCGGATGATTTAATTGCTACCTATGCAAAGTTGGCAACAAAGGTTGGGGCAAAAACAACCATTATTTCTTCCGATAAGGATCTTATGCAACTCGTAAATACGCATGTATCTTTGTATGATGGAATGAAAGATAAGCATATAGGTATCTCAGAAGTTATAGAAAAATGGGGTGTTGCGCCTGAAAAAATGATTGATTTACAAGCATTAATTGGAGATTCAACGGATAATGTACCGGGTATTCCAGGCATTGGTCCAAAAACTGCAGCTCAGTTGTTAAATGAATTTGGTTCTCTTGATCTTCTATTGCAAAACGTAACAGAAATTAAACAAACAAAACGACGTGAAAACATTCAAGCTTATAGAGAACAAGTTAAAATATCTCGTGAACTTGTCAGGCTTAAAACAGATGTTCCTATAGATAATGATTTAGATGATTTTATTTTGGAGCCACAAGATGGTCCACGTTTAATTGCTTTTTTGAAAGCGATGGAGTTTTCAACATTAACGCGTCGCGTGGCAGAGGCAACAACATGCGATGCAGCTGTTATTGACGCACTTGATATAAATGTTGAATGGGAAAAACTAAGCCCCAGGAATGATTCTGATATCAGGCATGATTCTGATATCAAGAATACTGAGCGCGCATCCCTTCATAATTTTTCTGAAAATTCTCCACAAGTTTTTGCACAAGAACGTAAAGATCAAGCGCTGACTCAAAAAATTACAAGAGATGCTTATACAACAATTCTTGATGAGGAAATTTTAAAAGACTGGTTATCACAAGCACAAGAGCAGGGTTTTTTCGCTTTTGATACTAAAACAACATCTCTTGATCCGATGCAAGCAAAGCTTGTTGGTTTTTCACTCGCATTACAGCCGGAAAAAGCAGCTTATATACCTCTTGAACATTTTGATGAAGGAGAAGAGGACCTTTTGAGGGGCGGGCGCATTGCTTCACAGATTGGGGCTCGAAAAGCTTTAGCACTTTTAAAACCGATATTAGAAGATTCAGCGGTGTTAAAAATTGGTCATAATATAAAATATGATTGGTTGGTGATGAAGCAATACGACATTATGATAAGCTCTTTTGACGACACCATGCTTTTATCATATGCTTTTGATGCTGGAATGTTAACCCATAATATGGATGATTTGTCTGAACGTTGGCTTGAGCATAAACCAATTGCCTATAAAGATTTAACGCATAACGGGAAAAAAATTACTTCTTTTGCACAAGTAGATTTAAAACAAGCAACCCTTTATGCGGCGGAAGATGCTGATATAAAGCTACGTCTTTGGCAAGTATTGAAACCGCAACTTGTTGCTCGTGGAATGACAAAAATTTATGAGCGTCTTGATAGACCTCTTGTAGAAGTTCTTGCAAGAATGGAAGAACGGGGGATTCTTATTGATCGGCAGATTTTATTGCGTCTTTCAGGAGAGTTGGCACAAGCTGCTTTGATTCTAGAAGAGGAAATTTACAAACAAGCTGATGAAAAGTTTAATCTTGCTTCGCCAAAGCAATTAGGGGATATCCTTTTTGGCAAAATGGGATTGCCTGGAGGCGCTAAAACAAAGGGTGGACAATGGTCAACTTCTGCACAGACCTTAGAAGAGTTGGCTGCTGAAGGTCATATTTTACCGCGTAAAATTATTGAGTGGCGTCAACTTTCAAAGCTAAAATCTACCTATACAGATGCCTTGCCTTCTTATATTTTTTCAAAAACAGGGCGAGTTCACACGAATTATTCTTTGGCAATAACATCAACTGGTCGGTTATCATCATCAGAGCCAAATTTGCAAAATATTCCAGTGCGAACTGCTGAAGGACGTAAAATTCGAACAGCTTTTATTGCTCCCAAAGGACATGTGTTACTTTCTGCTGATTATAGTCAGATTGAGTTGCGCATTCTTGCACATATTGCGGATATAAAAGCATTAAAAGAAGCTTTTGCTAAAGGGCATGATATTCACGCTATAACGGCATCACAAATGTTTGGTGTTGCGATAGAAGGAATGCATTCAGATATACGACGGCGTGCAAAAGCGATTAATTTTGGTATTATTTATGGTATTTCAGCTTTTGGATTAGCCAATCAATTGGGAATTTCACGCCAAGAAGCGGGTCGTTATATTCAACTGTATTTTGAAAGATTTCCAGGAATTAAAGATTATATGGAGAAGACCAAAATCTTTGCACGTGAAAATGGTTATGTAGAAACAATTTTTGGACGTCGTATCCATT
Organism: Bartonella sp. CE47NXGY; assembly: GCF_042195415.1. Lineage (NCBI taxonomy): Bacteria > Pseudomonadati > Pseudomonadota > Alphaproteobacteria > Hyphomicrobiales > Bartonellaceae > Bartonella > Bartonella sp. CE47NXGY. Next base: position 55,733 of record NZ_JBHIOI010000002.1, read on the forward strand.
ATCCAGAAATAAAAGCAAAGAATGTAAAAATTCGTTCTCTTAATGAGCGGGCAGCTATCAATGCTCCAATTCAAGGTTCTGCGGCCGATATTATTCGCCGCGCTATGATACATATGGAAGATGCTTTAAAAGCAGAAAAACTATCAGCAAAAATGTTGCTGCAAGTTCATGATGAACTGATTTTTGAAGTACCAGAAGAAGAAAGTAAAAAAACCATGACTGTTGTTAAAAATGTTATGGAAAATGCTACAATACCGGTTCTATCTTTATCTGTACCGCTTGAAGTAAAAGTTATGACGGCTCAAAATTGGGATGAGGCACATTAATTTTTTTATTTATTTTTAAGAATATTGATTGCGTTGGAAAGATTAAGATAGGCTTTGATAGGCAAATGATCTGAAGCAATGCGTGCAAGTGGTGAATAATGATTTTCAATACTTGTTACCAATTGGTGGGGAAAAGAAAAAACTCTATCAAGGGCTAACAAAGGAAAACGAGAGGGAAAGCTTGGTACAACTTCAAAAGTGCTATCAAAATAGGGAGAAAAATGATTTAAAGATGAGCCTTTTCCCATTCGCCATTCATTAAAATCTCCTATGAGGAGTGTAGGCATAAGGGGGCGTTTTTGGAAAATTTCAAGGAGCATTTTTGTTTGTTGTTTACGAGAGTAACGTAATAATCCAAAATGAGCCGCAATAATACGAATAGGTCCTGCTGCCATTTCCAACTCTACAATTACAGCCCCACGTGGTTCAATACTAGGAAGAGTGACTTGTAAAGTATTACGTACATATCCCTTTCGCAAAAAAAGAGCATTCCCATGCCAACCATGGCCATGAGGTGACATAGTATTAAGAGGTACAGGAATCAAACCGGTTTCAGCTTTTAATAGCTGAAGATTAATCAAACCGATGCGTTCCCCAAAACGTTTATCTGCTTCTTGAAGAGCAAGGATATCAACTTGTAATTCAGTAATAACACGGACAATTCTTGTAGGATTAAAAACTTTATCAACACCTACACATTTATGCACATTATAGGAAGCAACGGTCAGATCATAATTACTATTTTGATTGACGATGTTTGATTGATGATGAGAGCGGCTGTGAATTGTATTTAAAAAGGAGCTATGGAGTTTTTGTTGGATAAAACCGGTAAACCAAGGGAATTTTTGCTTATAAGGGATTTTTGTCATTTTGCGAAAAGAATAGTTTCTAAGAAGCAGAGGGTAAAGATTTACACTAAAAACAAAAGAACCTTGTTTCTTTTAGAAACAAGGTTCTTTAATTAAGTAATGATTTTTGCAATCAATCACGGTTTGAGCCAAGAAACTGTAGCAAGAAGACAAACATATTGATGAAATCAAGATAAAGATTCAGCGCGCCCATAATAACTTTACGTCCTCTGGTATCGCTTTCATCTCCTTCATAATACATCAACTTAATGCTCTGGGTATCGTAGGCTGTTAAACCAGCAAAGATAAAAACACCAATCACAGAGATAGCAAACTGCAAAGCGCTTGATCCAAGAAAAATGTTCACAATCATGGAAAGCAACAAGCCGATCAATCCAATGAATAAGAATGAACCGATTGCTGTGAGATCACGCTTTGTTGTGTATCCATAAAGTGAAAGAGCTCCAAAAGTTGCGGCGGAAATGACAAAGGTTTGCACAACACTTTCTGTCGTATAGCGCAAAACGATTGAAGACAGTGAAAGACCAACCAGAGCAGCATAACCAAAAAAGAGACTACGAGCAGCATTTGTGCTCAATGTATTAATTTTAAAACTGAGAAATAAGACTGCTATGAGTGGTGCAAACATAACAATATAAGAGAATGGCGATGTATAAAATGTTACTCCAAATGGTGTTAGATAAACACTGCTATTGATTTGAGCTGCTGCTTGGCTCATATCTGTTGTCGTTGCTAATGATACAATTGCATAAGCGGCAGCAGCTGTAATAAGCAAACCAATGGCCATTGCATTGTAGACACCCAACATATAGTCGCGTAATCCCTGATCAATTGATGCATCGGCATGAGAAGCAGGTGCCGAACGTAAATCTTTAAAATTAGCCATAATATAAAATCCTTTAGCATATGTTCTGTCAGGTATAGGGCTTTAAAGGTGTCTCTGTCATTACACAGATAAGCTTGGTATAAGCCTTAATTGGGCAAATACAAAAACCCTTAAGAATCACTGACAGAATTCCAGCATATATGCTCTTATTATGGAGATTTATTTAAAAATTACAAGAGATTTATATGAAGAAGGAACCTTACAAATTGGTAAGGAAATAGTTCATTTTAATAAAAAATATTCCCATTTTTTGCCATATTTTTGCAAGATAAAAAGACTACACTCAAAATTTTTTCTATTTTCACAGAAATTATGTAATACAATCCCTTATAAAATATTCACTATTTTTGCGTTTATGAGAAGAGCGGCAAGTATCATCACACTATTTCAACCTCCAATATTGCATCTGTTTTGCACGGTTATAAGAGCTATTGAATTGGATTTTTTATAATATATTGATGTATAATGATAAATTGTCTTTTTGAATGCTAAATGATACTCCGAATATCGCAAGATTCTCTGGTTGAAAATCTGTTCATATTAAATCAATCAAGATTATTGACTTGTGTCTTGCAAGAGACATTGTTTTAATGGATTCAACATGAACAGATTCCAAATAAAAGAGATTTAGGATAGTAAGGGCTTTTATTCAATATGAAAAACGGTAATTTATATTTATAATCAATATGTTGCTTTAACAAGACACCATTGAAAATAGTTGAAAAAATGTTTTTTATTAAACAATATATAAAATAAAAAAGGAGAGTTTTTAAACGAAGCACTTAAGAAAGGCTCTGTAAAATCGATATCTGTAAAAACTAAAAAACATACGAAAAGCAATTGTTCTAATCAAATAAACAGAACTTCGAATGCTGTGAAATGTCTCCTCAAAAATTGTGATGTAGGACACATGGATAAAAAATATTGATTCTATTTGAGTTCATTTCTTTTGCACTAACTAAGTGTAGAAATGTAAAGTTGAAAAGAAAGTAAGATCTTATAGTCCCATGAAGAGAAACACGTGAAATGACGAGCAACAAGAATTGATTAAGAGAAATCAATGCGTAATCAGACTTGTGATGGTCAATAATCTCTGTTTTCTAAGGCACTGAACATATCAGTGAGAAGATGTACTATTGGAATGACGCCTTGCTTTCATCCAAGTACGCAATTCTTCAATAAGGATGGCAATAACACCGAGAGTGATAAAACTATCTGCAAGGTTGAAAATAGCAAAATAAAAAATATCATCAATATGAAAAAGTATATAATCAGTGACATGATGAAAGCGAATACGATCAATGAGATTGCCGATGGCTCCCCCAATAATAAGAATAAGGCCAAAGCGCATTAAAGACTTATTATATTCAGTATTTTTCCATAACCATAGAAGAAAGATAATCACAATGATCGTGATGGCGATGATTCCCCACTGAGAAAAGGAAGAAAAAAACGAAAATGCAATGCCAGAATTGCGCACATGATAAAGGGAAAGAAAAGGAATAAGCGAAATTTCTGTTCCTAAAGGCATATTGTGCATAACCCAGTATTTGACAGCTTGATCAAGTACTACTGTAAAAGCCAAGCCCAAGAGAAGAAAAGGGAGTGATTTACGAATCATGTTTTTCCTCACATGGTTCCAGTATTAAATAGGGGCGACGGATTTCATAAAGCATAACAGCTGTTGCTACAGCTAGATTAAGCGAGTCTGCTCGTCCGCTTTGTGGAATACGCGTAAGTTTATCACACCGATTCGTAAGAAGATCTGATAATCCCTGTTTTTCATTCCCCATTAAAAGGATAACAGGACCATTTTTGAAATCAAGTGTCCGATAATCCAGAGATCCTTTGAGATGCGTGCCAACGATCATGCCTTTAAAGTGAGAAGACCAGTTTAAAAAGCCGTTTTCATCAAAACGATAAAGTGGTACAGAGAAAATAGATCCCATGGTTGCGCGGACTGTTTCAGGCGAGAAAGGGTCTGTTGTCTCGCCAATTAAAATAACACCTTTAGCACCTACAGCATCAGCGGTTCGAATAATGGTACCAAGGTTTCCAGGATCACGTACACGATCAAGCGCGATGTAAACATCTTTAATCTGCCCTTTTATCATTTCAAAAGAGTGCCATTTTTGCTTGAAAATACCAATAACTGTTTGTGGATTATCGCGTCGGGTAAGTGATTCCATAACCTTTTGTGAGGCTTTAATAACAAAACCACCGTTGGCTACAGCACGTGCGGCAGTATTTTCGATAGTAGCATTACCGATTTCACTTTTAGAAAAAATAAGCGTCTGTATTGTCCAGCCAAGATTGAGAGCATCAATGACCAATTTCAATCCTTCTGCCATGAAAAGACCTTCTCTATTACGGTTTTTCTTTTGGCTAAGTGCTTTAAGATTTTTTATGATGGGGTTGCTAAGAGAGGTAATTTCTTTCACTCTACCAGTTTTGGGTCTACACATATTCAAGCAATCCAACGGCTAAAAAGAGAAGTAGAAAGAGCACGTCCTGCAACTTCTTCACGCAAAATGAGTTCTCCTGATTCGACCGTACCACCAAGATTTACAAATGCATCACGCATTAAAGCATGAAGTGCAAAGAAGGAAGCACGAATAGAATAAGCTGTAAGGACAACAGAGAGCGGTTTATCAGAGAGAAGTTTACGACAATTTGTGATCATGGCGGGTAAATGATCAAACAGTTGCCAAATTTCACCATGGGGTCCACGCCCATAAGCAGGGGGATCAAGAAGAATCATATCATAGCTTTTTTTACGACGCAGTTCACGCTCGACAAATTTCATAGCATCATCGCAAATCCAGCGAATAGAATGATCTGGTAATCCTGCTCTTTCTTGATTAGCTTTTGCCCACGCAATGGCTTTTTTAGAAGCATCAACATGGGTAACATTCGCACCCGCTCGTGCTCCAATCAAAGAGGCAATACCTGTATAGCCAAAAAGATTCAACAATTTTATAGGGCGTTCGGCTTTAACAATTTGTTCTTCCATAGAGCGCCAATGGGCATCTTGTTCAGGAAAAACCCCCACATGACGAAAGGAAGTAAAACGGCCTAGAAAAGACAATCCATTCCAAGCAAGAACCCATGTTTCATCAAGTGGCTTTTTAGGAAAATGCCAACGCCCAACCCCTTCTTCATCAAGGTTTCCTGTGAAAATAGCATCAACATCAGCCCATTGTTTTTGTGGTAAAGCGGGTTTCCATAGTGCTTGACCTTCTGGTCGAATAATGCGGTAAGCTCCATAACGTTCTAATTTTTGTCCATGACCAGAATCAATGAGAGCATAGTTTTCGCTTATACCCGTTTCTAAAATAAGGGGCAGCTTTTCCTGCGGATATCTATTGTTATGGGAGAATTGAAAGCATTGTGCAGGCATGTTTTGTATCACGGTATATGAGGTATAAAAATATATTATAAAGCTCTTAAATGTTTCGTAAAAGTGCAAAAAAGCTAAAGTCAATTAAAACATGTATAAAAAAAGAAAAAGAGCACTTTTAACTCTGTACTGAATATAAAATACTAAAGAGAAAAGATTTCATTTAAATACCATTACACCAGATTTGTGATAGATGTTTTCAATTTTTCAATCTCGGCTTTACTTTTTTTGAGAGCTTTTTTGTATTTGTGATAGGAAAACCAACTGATCAGATTTCCTAATAAAATACCAAAACTAAAGAAAATAAAGAGCCATATAAAGAGGGGAGCATGATAAGTAAAACTTTCAGGATTTGCTCGAAAAGGATCAAGGGTTAACGGAACCATTTGACGATTAGCCACGATAAAAACAATCAAAACCGCTGCGAGAATCACACCGATACTTGTTAGAAGAATACGTTTAATTATCATAAGTTTCTCACTGATTAAGACGGTCGCGTAAATCCTTGCCAGTTTTAAAAAAAGGAATCCACTTTTCTTCAACAGAAACGGCTTCACCTGTTCGTGGATTACGTCCATTACGGGCTGAACGGCTTTTTACAGAAAAAGCTCCAAATCCACGAAGTTCAACGCGATTGCCATTTGCAAGTGCTGTTGCAATTTCCTCAAAAATAGCGTTTACAATATTCTCCACATCCCGTTGAAAAAGATGCGGGTTATGACGAGCGATAATTTGTACAAGCTCTGATTTTACCACAATAGCCTCACTTTCACACAAAAAAATTTTGTAATTGTGCACTCCATGCATATTACAATATATAAACGGATAAAAGCAAAATAAAATCAAGAAAAAACAAATTGCAAGAAACAAAATTTGAAAATACCTTCTATAAAGGGTATACAGATTAAAAATGCGGAGGATTTAAGAGATCAGGAGAGTATGTCCGTACACAATCATTATAAAGCCTTTTCAACGCAATCATCTTTTGGAGATGTTTTAAAAAAAGCATCCCGTCATTCGCGTCGCATTAGCATATTAAAAATTTTTTTACCTCTCTTAGCGTTGATTTCAGCGCTGGTTTTTTGCTGGTTTACGTTTTTCTTGGTTCCCGTTACTTCTGATTCTATGCCTTTGAATAATGGAGAAAGTGGCGTGATGAATTTGACGATGCTCAATCCAAAATTAGAAGGGTATACGCGTGCTCATGAACCTTATTGGCTTAAAGCAGAAAAGGCATTTCAAGATCATACCCACGCTGGAATGATTGGGTTGCAAAACATTACAGCTAGAGCATTTATGGGCCAACAAAGACAGGTTTTTCTCGTCGCACAAGGGGGGGTTTACGATAACATTAATGGTTTTTTACAGTTGAATAAGCCATTCACGATTACGACGAATGATGGGATGATGGTACAATTTATGTCAGCTAGTATTAACTTATCCGAGGGACAGTTAAAAACAGATCAACGTGTTAATATTCAGCAAGCCGGTT
>NZ_JBHIOI010000002.1:62805-75422 GCF_042195415.1 Bartonella sp. CE47NXGY
ATTTATGTCAGCTAGTATTAACTTATCCGAGGGACAGTTAAAAACAGATCAACGTGTTAATATTCAGCAAGCCGGTTTGAATCTTGCCGCAAACGCCTTACAAATTCGAGAAAAAGGAAAAAACATATATTTCCATGGTGGTGTGCATTTAGTGCTTCAAAAGCAATAACGCAATATCAATACAAATCTTTAAAGGATATTTATAAAGAGAAGTATGTGTATATACAAACAGAAGAATTGAAATAATGAAATCGTACAAAAGATGGATAGGTGTGATGTTAGCTTTTAGCATGGGAATGTTAGGAGAAGGAGCAGTTTTAGGATATGCTGAAGTGGCTCATTTTGGAATAAGTCTATCAAGCGATAAAGAACCGGTAGAACTTCATGCAGATTCTTTGGAAATACGTGATAAAGAAGGGATAGCGCTTTTTAAGGGTGATGTTTCAGTGGTACAAGGTAAACGTCTTTTAAAAACGGCAGAATTAGTTGTTTACTACGATAAAGCATATAAAGAAATTGATAAAAACAAGGAAGATACAAAGGCATCATCTGTTTCTTTATTTGGTTCGTCGAGTATACAAAAAATGGAAGCTTTAGGAAAAGTTTATATAAAAATTGCTACGCAAGTTGCTACGGGTGATAAAGGCGTTTTTGATGGAAAGTCAAAAATGATGAGTTTGACAGGGAATCATGTTGTGTTAACTGATGGTGACAATGTGGCAACGGGGTGCAAACTAACGGCAAATATGGAAAGCGGAAAGGCTTTTTTAGAAGGTTGTGAGACGCCTAAGAAAAAAGGTCGTGTTTCTATTATTTTAAAACAAAATCAAAAGAATGGCCATTAAGATTTCATGTTTGGAATCAAAAGAAAAAAACAGACCGATAGGTATAATCTTGAAAGTGAAGCTTCAAAAAATCCCTTAAAAGGGACCTTGATTGCCAGTAATTTGATTAAAGTTTATCGAGGAAGACGAACTGTTAATGGTGTTTCTTTTGGCATTCGTACGGGAGAAGCCGTTGGCATTTTAGGGCCCAATGGGGCAGGTAAAACAACTTGTTTTTATATGGTGACAGGGCTTATAAAATCTGATGGAGGATCCATTAAAATTGATGGATTTGATATTACGCATCTTCCGATGTATCGACGTGCGCGTTTAGGTATTGGATATCTTCCACAGGAAGCGTCTATTTTTCGTGGTCTTTCAGTAGAAAATAACATTAAAGCTGTTTTAGAGGTCGTTGAAAAAGATCGCCTTAAACAACGTGAAGAGTTAGATAGCCTTTTACATGAATTTAAAATTGATCATTTACGTAAAATGTCTGCACTTTCGTTATCTGGAGGTGAACGTCGGCGACTTGAAATTGCGCGCGCTTTAGCTTCTCGTCCCCATTTTATGTTACTTGATGAACCATTTGCAGGAATTGATCCTATCGCTATTTTCGATATTCAACAACTTATTCGTCATTTAACGAGGCGTGGCATTGGTGTTTTAATAACGGATCATAATGTGCGTGAGACATTAGGGCTTGTCGATCGCGCTTATATTATTCATACAGGGCGGGTGTTAGTTCACGGTTGTCCTAACGATATTATCAACAACGTTGATGTACGCAGAATTTATTTGGGAAATCAGTTTTCTCTTTGATTTTACAGCTTTCACGAGTTTCCATTTAAGTTTAACCAAACATTATTACTGAAAATTTCCTTATTTATGCCAAAACTTCTTTTATGACTATAACCTTAATGTTGTTATTGAGTGGTGAAAAAGGCTTCATCATTAGAGGTTAGTTTGTTGTTTTATAAGTTTAGCTTACTCATAATTGTATCATAGAAAAGATATCACTAGATTAACGTGATAATGAGTGATAAACGAAGCTCTCAATAAATGCGTGTGTTATTGAAAGGTAAGAGATATTTATCATATTTTTCTCTGTCGAATCAAAAAATATATCGATGATGCTGTTTTAGGTATTTTGATGGGAGCACCGGTTTATATATTGCGGTTATTCAATAGGAGTTGTCGTATTTTATTGGTTTATATCGCCTATTTGAAAATAGGAGCTTGGCTACAGATATCAGGCTAAATCTATAAATCTTTTAAAATAATCATTAAATTTCTAAAAATCTTTATATTCTTGTTATAAGTCGATGTTCAAGCTATACAGTAATTTTCAAAGTAAAGGTCCATTTTGCTCAGTATGCTTTTCATCTTAATTTAAGGGCTCATTGTTTAAAGAAAGAAAAACTCTGATGGCGGATTATACATCAACTCTTATGACAAGTTTAATAAGTTTATGAATAATGGCCTTTTCTAGAGTCGTAAGGAAATTAACTTTATGAACAACTTCATTTGTTTGGTTTCTCATGCCGTTAATGATGATCCGAATACTATTTATTATTGTTTTAGAAGTGATATGAGATGTATTGAGCCATCACCCATTATAAATTGAAAAGTAAAAACACATGCGATGTTGCGAAAAGTGAAAGAACATTAAGTATCTATAGCGTTTATAGGTTTATTGATGAGCATTTTAGCGTGTAAGAGGAAAATTAAAGTATGAATTTGAGTGAGTTAATAGCACCGGAAGCGATCATTCCGGCTCTTAAGGCTAATTCGAAAAAACAGGTTCTGCAAATTTTAGCCGAAAAAGCTTCCAAGCTAACAGGTCTTAGTGAGCATGTGATTTTTGATGTTGTTTTACAACGCGAGAAGCTTGGTTCAACGGGTTTGGGTGGAGGTATTGCGATTCCTCATGGAAAATTACCTGATATTAATCGGATCATTGGTATATTTGCACGTCTTGAAAGTCCTGTTGATTTTGAAGCTCTTGACGACGAACCTATAGATCTCGTTTTTCTCCTTTTAGCACCTGAAAATGCTGGTGCAGATCACTTAAAAGCTTTATCACAGATCGCACGTGTTTTGCGTCACACTGATGTTGTACAAAAGTTGCGCAGTACGCATAATGCCAATGCGCTTTATGCTTTATTGATTCAAACTTCAGAATCAAATGCAGCTTAAAAGTTATTATGAGCGTATAAATTGCGAGGTATGCACTACAGAGCGTAGGAAATAATATAATTTGCATCTTAAGACTAATAATAAAAGGTTATGTCATGAGATTTAAGAAAATTACTTCTAATTGAACCTTCTTTTTAAAGAGCAACCAACAAAAACGAAGGGCTTTTCCTTTCTTGTTCTCGTATATTAAAGCATCTAATTATTATGTTCGTGGATTCTTTTATCCTGTTATACTGTAAAAACACTATCATTTGAGATATGGTGAGATAAATTCTGTAAGTCTTCTTAATATATTAAGTGCTTTTAGAGTGCGTGGTAAATATTTTTAAACAGGACTTGTCTGTAGAGCCTTTAGTTAAGTGAATCACATGAGTGGGAAGAAAAGAGGAGATCGCTCGACAAGAATCCAAACTTTTTCAGTCCAGATTGGATTAAGAATCTTCGTCCTTTGAAAGCGGGAAAGAAATCAACAGAAAAGTTTATTTGTGCATTGAATTTTTTTGTAAGTTGAGTTTGAGTGTTTAGGGATAATATTTTAATGCTCAAGAAAAAATAAGAGATATATTGTATCTTCAGTATAGCAAGATATTGATTTTAAATATAATTCACTATTTCGCATGTTGGATGAGAGATCCGAATATTGTAAAATTCTCTCATTCCAAACTTGTTTATGTTGAATCAATCAAAACCATTTCCTTGCACGTTGTAAACGGAATTAGCGTGTGGATAAAAACTGTACAAGAAAGGGGTAAAAATGCTTCCTATGAATCGTCTAAAGTATCGAGAGTTGTGCAAAACATTGGGAGCTGGAAAATAGTGTTATGGTGCCAGCTTTCTTCTTCACAAGTGGAGAGATCAACTATTTTATAGATATGATTTAGATGTCTGCTGTTGTATAGAGCTCATGCTAAAGAACAATTTTGTACGGTAAGAATGAAAATTATACCTTTAGGTTGGGTGAAAGAGTTTTTATGCATAGGAAGATTTATTTAAGTGTCTTTAATTGATTAAAATATTGTTTAAAAAACGGTAATGTTAGAACTGCTATAGAAAAAAGTTTTATATTTCTTTTTATAAATTACTTAGAAATAAGATAAGGAGACTTTCCCAAAGAATTCTTAAGAAGTTTTTTATAACAGAAAGAAAAATATCGTCTAATACATTAAAATAATACGATTAAGCTATTATAAGCTACTAAAATCATTTTAGAAATTAATAATTGGAGATGAAGTATATAGGGAAATAAGATCAAAAGAAACAAAATTGTATGTGATTATTGAGATAGAATCTAAATTCTTTATGTTTTATTATTAATATCTTGATAATATTTTATTATTTTTACAAGGTCTTTTGAAGATTGAGAAAAAGTGTTATCGGGACGATATTGAATACGAAATATGAATGCACTATAATGAGTAAAAGATGGAGTATTCTGCGAACATAAATGTATTGAATGCATAAAGTCGAGAAGTGATATTCGTAAGGCGATTAAGCTTTTTTGCGGGGAGTCCGGGGTGTATTTTCAAAATTTTGCATCAGATTGCTTGTGATATAAAGAGTATGGTTTATTTCTTAACAGAGTGATGGTATATTTTCATCTCGTTTTGAAGTTCTATAGCTTAAAGAAATCGTTTTTTATACAAAAACGAAATAAGTAGCGTAAAATGAAGATATTATTTTTTAATGTGGTTATTGAATAAGAAGTTTATGTTTTGGTAACGATTAAAAGGTCACAATGAAACGTAGAAATCTATTTTGATTAGTGTGAAAATATTTCGCTTATTGAAGGAATTAGGACAATAACACATGAATATCGAGGAGTTTTTGTTGAATTTTTCCAATGAAGAAAATCTTGTTAGAGACTAAAGAAGTGAGCTAAATGAAGATGTTTGAAAAGACTGTTATTGCTGCATCTGTAATGGTTCTTGTTACAGCGGGAGTGGCATATGCACAAACGCCAAGCCGTTTAAATCAATTTGAAGCGTGGGGAGCCTATTCTTATAAATCGCCCAAAAATACGATTTGCTATGTGTTATCGGTACCTTTGAAGGCTCTTCCAACGACAGTTAATCATGGTGATAACTTTTTCTTGGTTACCAAGCGTTCTCATTCACCTATTTCGTTTGAACCGCAGTTTATGGCTGGTTATACCCTTCAAGAAGGGTCGAGAGTGACAGTGACCATTGGAGGTAAGGACTTTGATTTTTTCACGAAAGATTCCTCAGCTTGGCTGGCGTCATCAGAGCTAGAAAAGCAGCTTGTTTCTGCTATGCGTGCTGGAAGCAATATGACAGTGCAAGCGATATCAAAACGAGGAACGCATACCACTTATACTTATTCCTTAAAAGGGGTCACTGCTGCATTAAATGCAGCTCAAAAGTGCCATTAAGGTTTCGATAACTCTAAAATAGTGATGTGAATTGGAAAGCAATGGCCATTTCTTATGACCTTAGACCAGTTGGTTCATGTTTTGCACGAAAAACAGATAATGTGGTCGTGAAGGAGAGTTCTAAGCTCTCTTTAATTGGTTTGTCGCAAGATGAAATGATGCAAGCTTTAAAGACAGTTGGTGTACCAGAGCATCAAACGCGTATGCGTGTGCGTCAGCTTTGGCATTGGCTTTATGTGCGTGGTGTTTCAAATTTTGATGAGATGCTGAATATTTCTAAAGCAATGCAAGAAACACTTAAGTGTCATTTCTCCATTGCGCGCCCAGAAATTGTTGGAGAACAAATATCAAAAGATGGTACGCGTAAATGGCTCTTACGTTTTCCTGCACGTGGAGCTGGAAGGCCTGTTGAAATTGAAACGGTTTATATCCCTGAAGAAGGACGTGGTACTTTATGTCTTTCATCGCAAGTAGGGTGTACGTTAACCTGCTCTTTTTGCCATACGGGAACGCAGACGCTTGTTCGTAATCTGACCGCAGAAGAAATTTTGGCACAATTATTGGTTGCACGTGATTGTTTGGGTGATTTTCCTGATAAGAATACCCCTGATGGAGCAATTGTTCCCATTGAAGGACGAAAAATTACCAATATTGTTATGATGGGAATGGGAGAACCTCTTTATAATTTTGAAGCTGTTAAAAAAGCTTTATTGATTGCCTCTGATGGCGATGGACTTTCTTTATCAAAACGTCGAATTACGCTTTCAACTAGTGGAGTTGTTCCTGGAATTATCCGAACTGGAGAAGAAATTGGTGTTATGTTAGCAATTTCACTCCACGCAGTACACGATACACTAAGGGATATGCTTGTTCCCATTAATAAAAAATATCCGCTTGCTTTACTAATGGAGGCTTGCCGTAATTATCCTGGTCTTTCCAATGCAAAACGAATCACATTTGAATATGTTATGCTGAAAGATATCAATGATAGTTTAGATGATGCTAAGCGATTGATTCAGTTATTGAAAGGGATTCCTGCTAAGATTAATTTAATCCCTTTTAATCCGTGGCCAGGGAGTAATTATCAATGTTCTGATTGGGAGCAAATCGAGCGTTTTGCTGATGTCGTTAATCAAGCGGGCTATGCTTCTCCTATTCGGATACCGCGTGGACGCGATATTTTAGCTGCATGTGGACAGCTTAAATCAGCTTCAGAGCGCTTACGTAAATCTGAACGTTTACGACTTGAAAATGCCATTGGTCATTAGGTAACGCAATTTTCAGCGATATCGAGGCCTATACTTTTTTGTTTGTAATTTAATATCCAAACTTCATGCGATGGCATATGTGAGACAGAGATTAAGATGGATAAGTGCTAGACGAACAGTTTCAGCGTTTATATGCTAAATGGGGTAAGAGATTGTCTATAGTCTGTTTACATAATCTCTGAAATAAGAAGGAAACCTAATTTAGAGGGAATATGAGGTCTTAAGGATTATAACTAATTTCTACCTTATTATCATACTCGTTAATTCGGTTTTATGTCTTTTAAAAGCATCTACGGTAATATCTTTTAAAAAGTGGAGATTGTGCACTGCCTCATGCTTTTGTTTATTATTTTCTTAAATAAGATCACGCATCACAAGCAAAACAGAGGATCTAAAATATAAATACCATTGAGTTATCCATTGATATGTTTTTTAAGTATCTCTTAGTACACTCTTCATATCACGATAATGCTTGTGAGGAGTATAACAAAAAGCTTCTGTAAATGTATTGTACTCCTACACCTTTATGTTTAATAAAGGTGTAAATTGGTACCACCATTCTATTTTTCAGCTCCCAATGTTGTAACAGCTTTTAGTACTTGAGATGGTTTATAAGAGGTGTTTTTATTCTTTTCTTAGATAGTTTTTATCCATACGAAAACTCCAGCTTCTCTTGTGATGTACAAAGGAAAGGTATTGTTTTATCCAAAACAAACAGGTTTGAAATGAAAAAATCTTATAATATTTGTTTTTTTTATTTAAATTAAAAGCGATACATTACACGTATAAATCAATGTTTTGTAACCACAAGGAGATGGAGGGCAAAGCTGGTAAAAGTACCAGCAATAAGCCAGTCGAGAAAGCGAATATAAAGAGGGTTCTTTTTGAGAGTTTTGGTAAGTTTATGCGCTGTAAAAACGATTGCAATTGTAATGGGGAAAGAAATAGGAATATAAGAGAGTCCTAAAAAGAGCAATTTTTGTGTTGCCATAGGATCATTCGCATTGATAAATTGTGGTAAGAATGTCGCGTTAAAGAGTATAACTTTAGGATTGAGAAGATTAATTCCAATACCAGCAAGATAGTTACGTTTAGCGCTTTGAGATTTAGAAGATGTCTGTTCAAAGGAAAAAGTGGGGTTTCTCCGTAAAGCTTGAAAGGAAAACCATAAAAGATAAAAGGCGCCAACAATTTTCAGAAGAACAAAAGTATGTGGTGCAGCAAAAATAAGCGCTGATAAGCCAAGTGCTACAGCGGTAACCTGAATGGCAAACCCTGTTGCACTACCCAAGGCGCACATAATTCCAGCTTTTTTGCTTTGTGTAATGGTTCGTCCTACAGAAAGCATCATATCTGGTCCTGGAATAAGTGCTAAAATCAACGATGCTAAAGCAAATTGTACAACAATAGACCACTCCGGTAGAAATGACACGTAAATCTCCTTTTATTTTTAAGCAGTGTTCACTATTTATACTTTGAGGCACCTTTATTTACGCTTTTTGCGTCTTTTTAATGTTGCTTAAAAAGAATTTATTTTTATATTTCTTGCATCATTTTGATTTTTGGGTAGAAATAAAAAAGTAGCTCATATAGAACGTTAAAATGAAAAAGTGGCAAAATATTAGAAAAGTTGTTTTGGCTTATTCAGGTGGATTGGATACGTCAATTATTCTTAAATGGTTGCAAAGTGCGCTAGGTGTTGAAGTTGTAACTTTTACAGCAGATTTGGGGCAGGGGGAAGAGCTAGAACTTGCTCGTCGTAAAGCTGAAATGCTAGGTGTTAAAGAGATCTACATTGAAGATTTGCGCGAAGAATTTGTGCGTGATTTTGTGTTTCCGATGTTTCGAGCCAATACCGTTTATGAGGGGACTTATCTTTTAGGAACATCAATTGCACGTCCACTTATTTCAAAACGCCTTATTGAAATTGCTGAGGAAACAGGGGCAGATGCCATTGCTCATGGAGCAACAGGAAAAGGCAATGATCAGGTACGCTTTGAGCTTTCCGCTTATGCGCTTAATCCTGATATAAAGATTATTGCTCCATGGCGTGATTGGGATTTTAAGAGTCGGACAGATCTCTTTGAATTTGCTCGTATTCATCAAATTCCTGTAGAAAAGGATAAGCAAGGTGAAGCGCCTTTTTCAGTGGATGCAAATTTATTGCATTCTTCATCAGAAGGAAAGATTTTAGAAGATCCAGCACTTCCTGCTCCTGAATATGTCCATATGCGTACTCTTTCGCCGGAAGATGCTCCAGATCAAGCAACCAGAATTACTCTTGGCTTTAAAAAAGGCGATGCTGTTTCAATCAATGGAAAAAATTTATCACCTGCAACTTTACTTGCAGAGTTAAATCATTATGGGCGCGATAATGGTATTGGTCGGTTAGATTTGGTAGAAAATCGCTTTGTGGGTATGAAATCACGGGGTATTTATGAAACACCAGGTGGAACCATTCTTTTGACGGCTCACAGAGCTATAGAATCTTTAACGTTAGATCGTGGCGCAGCTCATTTAAAAGATGAATTGATGCCACGTTATGCAGAACTCATTTATTATGGATTTTGGTTTTCGCCGGAACGTAAGATGTTGCAGGCAGCTATTGATTTATCTCAAGAACATGTTGAAGGTGAAGTCACGTTAAAGCTTTATAAGGGGAATGTAATTATTGAAGGGCGCCAAAGTAAAAAATCACTTTATTCCAGTGAGTTAGTAACTTTCGAGGATGATCAAGGTGTTTATGATCAAAGAGATGCAACTGGTTTTATTAAATTAAATGCTCTACGTTTGCGTACATTAGCAATGCGTCATCAAGGTGATAAAGAAAAGAAATAGAAAATTACGGTGACAAGTGTAATATGGATTAGTGCTTTTGTATGAAATGCCTAGTTTAAGCATTTTTCTGTTGGTTTTTACCGTTCTTTCGTTCAATACTAGAAGCTTATCTTCTGCGCTAATAAATATAATAAGCAAAACCCATGATAATAATAGCAATGAAGGCTTCGATAATCAAAACAGGTCAATTTTGCTTTATAATATTGAATGTTTTTGATTTTTATCAGAACAAAATATATTTATAACGAGGGCGGTTTTTGTATAGTGACTTAAGAGTATAAAGAAATTTTCATCTTTTTGCTTGCTATTATTGACGAATAAATTCAAGAACCATACACCCTATTTTGAAAGAGTGTAATTTTTAGGATAAATAATGATGCGTGATCAGTGTGATACCCTCAACCTTACGCCTGAATTAAAAGATGCAGCTTCTCAATCGAGAACTTGGCCATTTGAAGAAGCACGTAAGATTATCAAACGGTATGAAAAAACGGGTTATCCAGACAGTGTGATATTTGAAACAGGTTATGGCCCTTCTGGTTTACCGCATATTGGAACTTTTGGGGAAGTTGCACGTACAACCATGGTGCGTCATGCATTTCATATTCTCACGGAGAATAAAGTAAAAACAAAATTACTTTGTTTTTCTGATGATATGGATGGTTTGCGCAAGGTTCCTGAGAATGTGCCTGATCGCGAGAGGATGGAACATTATCTTGGTCAACCGTTGAGCCGTGTACCCGACCCTTTTGGAGATGATTATCCTTCTTTTGGAGCAGCAAATAATGCGCGGTTACGGGCTTTCCTTGATCGTTTTGGTTTTGATTATGAATTTGCAAGTGCTACGGATTATTACAATTCCGGTCGTTTTGATGAAACACTTTTGAAAATCCTTGCCTGTTATGACAAGGTTATGGCAATTATTTTACCAACATTAGGTGAAGAACGGCAAGCGACCTATTCACTCTTTCTACCGATTTCTCCCTTTTCTGGAAAAGTATTACAGGTACCGATGATTGCGCGTAATGTTGAAAAAGGGACTGTCACTTATATTGAACCTGAAACAGGAGAAACCATAGAAACAGAGGTTACGGGGGGCAAAGTTAAGTGTCAGTGGAAGGTAGATTGGGCAATGCGTTGGACAGCACTTAGCATTGATTATGAAATGGCCGGAAAAGACCTTATCGATTCCACAAATCTTTCTTCTAAAATTTGTAAAGTATTAGGTGGAACCCCCCCAGAAGGATTCAACTATGAGCTCTTTTTAGATGAGAAAGGGCAGAAAATTTCCAAATCCAAGGGAAATGGCTTAACCATTGATGAATGGCTTACTTATGCCCCAACAGAGAGTTTAGGGCTTTATATGTTTTCAAAACCTAAAACAGCAAAAAGGCTTTATTTTGATGTTATTCCTAAAGCTGTAGATGAATATTATGCTCATCTTTCTGCTTATGGTCGTCAAAAATGGCAAGAACGGCTCAGTAATCCTGTATGGCATATTCATAATGGTTGTCCACCGCAGGTTGATTTGCCTGTATCCTTTGCGATGCTTTTAAATTTGGTAAGTGCTTCAAATGCAGAGAATGCAGAAGTTCTTTGGGGTTTTATTTCTCGTTACGCTAAAGAAGCAAATGCACAAACTTATCCAGAACTTGATCAATTGGTGAAGTTTGCCATTAAATATTTTGATGTTTTTGTTAAACCAAACAAGAAATTTCGTATACCAGATGATAGCGAACGAGCAACATTAGCACAAATTGATGAAAAATTAGCTCATTTACCTGAAACTGTTGATGGCAACATATTACAAAATATGCTTCTTGATGTTGCAAGGTTAACGGAACGCTATCAAGATCATAGCAAAAAAAGCCCTGAAGGTGGGCCTGGTGTTTCTAATGTTTTTTTTCAAATGTTGTATGAAGTCCTTCTTGGACAAGAGCGAGGTCCACGATGGGGATCATTTATAGCGCTTTATGGGATTAATGAAATGCGTGCACTGATTGCTGAAACACTTGCACGTCCTGTGGAGGAATAATGGAACGAAGAGTGCAGGAAGTAAAGCGACGCCGTACATTTGCAATTATTGCTCACCCAGATGCGGGGAAAACAACATTAACAGAAAAGCTTTTATTGTTTGGTGGTGCTATTCAACTTGCAGGAGAAGTAAAAGCCAAAAAAGATCGTATTCAAACCCGTTCTGATTGGATGAATATTGAGCGTGATCGTGGTATTTCCGTTGTGACTTCGGTGATGACGTTTGAATATGAAAATCATATTTTTAATCTCCTAGATACTCCAGGACATGAGGACTTTGCGGATGATACGTATCGCACTCTCACAGCTGTTGATAGTGCTATCATGGTATTGGATGGGGCACGCGGAATTGAGCCAAGAACACTGAAATTGTTTGAAGTGTGTCGGATGCGGGATATTCCTATTGTTACTTTTATCAATAAAATGGATCGTGAGGCGCGTGATCCTATAGAGCTTTTAGATGAAATTGAGGAAAAACTTGCGCTTGATACCGCACCCATAACATGGCCCATTGGGACGGGTAAAGATTTTGTTGGGACTTTTGATCTCCATCATAACCGTTTTCGCCAAAAAGATGATGAGATAACACAGCGGATCGTTTCAAATCCCAGTGAGGTTGTCCATTTACTTCCAGAGTATCAACGTTCAACTTTTCTTGAAGGGGTAGAACTTGCTCAAAGTGTTTGCAAGAATTTTGATCTTCAAGCTTTCCGTGAGGGTCATATGACTCCGGTTTATTTTGGTTCAGCTTTACGAAATTTTGGTGTTCGTGATTTGATCAATGCGCTTATTGATTTTGGTCAAAGTCCTCGTGATCAAAGTGCAGATCAGCGCAATATCATAGCAACTGAACCTAAAATGACGGGATTTGTTTTTAAAATTCAAGCAAATATGGATCCTAATCATCGTGATCGTATTGCATTTTTTCGGGTATGTTCGGGAACACTTGAACGTGGTATGAAGACAAAGTTGGTCCGAACAGGAAAAACGATGACACTTTCGGCTCCACAATTTTTCTTTGCGCGTTCGCGCCAAATTGCTGATCAAGCCTATGCTGGTGATATC
>NZ_JBHIOI010000002.1:75522-208484 GCF_042195415.1 Bartonella sp. CE47NXGY
CGATGACACTTTCGGCTCCACAATTTTTCTTTGCGCGTTCGCGCCAAATTGCTGATCAAGCCTATGCTGGTGATATCGTAGGGATTCCTAATCATGGAACATTGCGTATTGGCGATACTTTGACGGAAGGAGAAGATATTCTTTTTAAGGGAGTACCAAATTTTGCACCAGAGATTTTGCGTCGTGTTTGTTTAGGCGATCCAATGAAAGCAAAAAAGCTCAAAGAAGCTTTGCAACAAATGGCTGAAGAAGGGGTTGTACAATTGTTTATTCCTGATGATGGGTCGCCTTCTCTCATTGGTGTTATTGGTGCTTTGCAAATTGATGTCTTAAAAGAACGATTAAAAATAGAATATTCTTTGCCAGTGAATTTTGAGTCTGCGCGCTTTAATTTATGCCGTTGGATTTCAGCGCAGAGCAAAGATGAGTTGCAAAAGTTTCTCAGCAATCACCGCTCTGCTATTGCGTATGATTTAGAAGGTGATCCAGTTTTTTTAGCGGAGAACCATTTTTCATTAAATTATGAAGCAGAAAGAGCTCCTAAAATAAAATTTTCTGCTTTTAAAGATTATCAAGTACGCTCTTAAAATAAAGAAGAATTTTTTATGTAACAATTTGGTTGATAATGATTTTTCATATTGAGTTGGGGATCTGAATATTGTTATTTTTTCTGAAAACAAAAGGAGTATGTAAAGAACACTTTCAGATTGCACTGTATAAAGAATACGGTAAATTTATTTTATAATATTCAATAAGTTATAATATATTTGTAATTGTAACGTCTTTTAAAATTTTGATATATTTTTTCACAATAGCTTAAGACAAGGTCATATATTTCAGTATTTTGAATGTCAGCTAAAAATCTCCTGTATAAATAGAGCTTTTCAGTTTTTTCTTGTATGAAAATTGTATACAGTCAAAATAAAGCAAATAATCAATAAGATGAAATTTGTTATTCCCAATATGAGATCATATGACTTATAAACCACGTGTCTTTTCTATATCTTCTGGAATGGCTTTTTTGCCTCACTTTGTTGAGGCACTGCTCTCCGGTACCCTTATTGATAATTTCGCTCCCAATGGAGACATTCAAACTGCCCTTGCCGATAGCCTTATTTATGTTCCGACACGTCGTGCTGCTCGCGCTTTACGTTTAGCCTTTGTTGAAAGAAGCGATACACAATCAACTTTCTTACCAACCATTCGTGCTCTAGGAGATGTCGATGAAGACAGTTTCCTTTTTGTTGAAAATCATACCAGCACTCTGAATCCACCCATTGGAAAAAGTGAACGCTTACTGCTTTTAGCGCGCCTTATTCGCCCATGGCGTGAAAATTTACCTGCGCATCTGCGTGCCATGTTTGGTACAGAAGATGTACTTATT
Organism: Bartonella sp. CE47NXGY; assembly: GCF_042195415.1. Taxonomy (NCBI): domain Bacteria; kingdom Pseudomonadati; phylum Pseudomonadota; class Alphaproteobacteria; order Hyphomicrobiales; family Bartonellaceae; genus Bartonella; species Bartonella sp. CE47NXGY. Next base: position 76,907 of record NZ_JBHIOI010000002.1, read on the forward strand.
CCGGCTCATAGTGCTGATGCAATTTGGCTTGCTCAGGATTTAGCGCATTTGATGGACGAAATTGAAACAGAAGGAGCAGATTGGTCGAAACTTAAAGATATTGCACCTGATATGGTCGCTGAATGGTGGCAAATAACGCTCGACTTTCTGACTATTGTTACGCAAAATTGGCCACAAATCTTGACCGAAAGGCAACGAAGCAATCCCGCGGAATGGCGTAATCAAGCACTCACAATGCATGCAGAGACTTTGCGATGCACGCAGCCTGATAAACCTATCATTGCTGCTGGTGTGTCAGGTTCTATGCCCGCAGTTTCTCATCTTTTAAAGGTTATAGCTTCTCTGCCCAAAGGGGCTGTTGTTCTTCCTGGCCTTGATCTTCATATGGATGAAGAACAATGGAATGCACTAAGCACAAGCAATAAAGAAAAAACAGCTTGTGATTTTTTTGATCCTGCAGAAAATGTTTTTAGCCATCCTCAATATCATTTAAAAAAACTTCTAACTCTCATAGAGTGTCAACGTCATCATGTTTGCGAAATTGGCCAACAAAGTATAACAAAGAAAAAACGAATGGCTCTTTTATCAGAAGCACTCCGACCTGCTTCTACAACAGATAAATGGATACAAATTATCCGTGATGATTATGAAAATCTTTGTGCAGATTGGTCATTTATTGAAGCTATAAATGAACGTGAAGAAGCTCTCGCTATAGCTGTTACCTTACGCAAAGCTATTGAAGAACCTCAAAAAACTGCAGCCCTTATTACAAATGACCGTAATTTAGCACGCCGTGTTGCTGTGGAATTACAGCGATTTGGAATTGAAGCAAATGATTCAGGCGGAATACCACTTGCACAAACATTGCCTGTAACTCTCTTACGACTTATCTTAGAAAATGTATTGCAACCTGATGATCCCATTGCTTTTCTTTCTCTTCTTAAACATCCCCTTACAACACTCCAACAAAATCGTCATCGTTTACGGGAAATGGCAGAAAATTTTGAACTTTTTGTTCTTCGAGGGAATACAGGGCGTATTAATCTTTGCGAATGTGATCAATTTCTTGAAAAATGGATTGAAACATCTTTTCATAATAGTTCTGAAAATAACACCCTTGATCAGCAGAAATGTGAAGAAGCACGTCTCTTTTGTCATCTTTTAAAAAAAGCTGTTGAGCCTTTAATGTCTCTTATGAAACAAGAGAAAGAATGCACCATCAATGAGGCTGCAATAGCAACTGTTGAGGTTTTTGAAAATTTTGGTCGCAATGAGGATAATTCTCTTGCACATCTTTATCAACATGAAGCAGGACAAGCCTTATCAAATTTTTTGCGTGAATTGGTCAGTGATCAATCGGGATTAACATTTCATCTTTGTGAATGGCCCGCTATGTTTTCTGCCATAATAGCAACCCGTTCCGTCGCACCTTCGCCTGGAGGACATCCACGTTTATTCATCTGGGGTACTTTGGAATCGCGTTTGCAAACGGTTGATACAGTGGTCATTGGTGGTCTTAATGAAGGATCATGGCCGATATCAACCCGAAATGATGCTTTTTTATCGCGACCGATGAAAATGATGTTAACTCTGGAACCACCAGAACAGCGTATTGGTCTTTCCGCGCATGATTTTCAATGGGCGATGGGAATGGATAAAGTGGTGATGAGCCGAGCACTACGAGTTGATCATGTTCCTTCTCTCCCTTCACGCTGGCTACAACGCTTAGAAACTGTCGTAGGACAACAAGTTTGGAAACAAATCCGTGCACGAGGTGAAAAGATACGCCATTGGGCAAAGATGCTTGACAATACGGACATGTCTGCTTGTGCAACACGCCCTTGCCCTGTGCCACCCATTGCAGTGCGTCCACGTCATTTTTCCATCACCGAAATAACAACGTTACGCCATGACCCTTATGCCATTTATGCTAAAAAAATCTTAAGGCTCAAACCACTTAAAGCCCTTATTCATGACCCTGGTGCTTCTGAACGCGGAACACTTTATCACGCTATTCTTGCAGATTTTTGCACACAAATAAAAAATCTAAATGCTGCAAATGCATTAGATGTGTTGCTCGCTATTGGACGTAAAGAATTTGATAAGTTTAATTTGCCTGCTGATGTTGAAACAATCTGGTGGAATACATTTGAAAATCTTGCTCCCTTTATTTTGCAATGGGAACAAAGTCTAGAACCCCGAATACGACATTCGGAAGTGGAATCGCAAAAAATACCCATAGGTACAACAGGGGTAACTCTTTCAGGACGTGCTGATCGTATTGATATATTGCCAAACAAAACGGTTGAAATACTTGATTTTAAAACGAGTACACCCCCTTCATCAAAACAGGTTCGCGAATTATTATTTCCACAATTAGCATTGGAAACCGCTCTATTAATGAGAGGAGCTTTTACAGATTTTCAAAATCTGTCCCCCTCAAAACTATTTTATATTCCTCTTAATGGAAAAGGTAAGATTACTCCTCAATTAATTCTTTCAGAAAAAGCGGAAAAAGATCACCAAAATGTTATTAATCTTGGTGAAAGGGCGTGGGAACATCTTATCGCGTTAATGGAGTATTATCAAAATCCACAACAAGGCTATCTTTCACACGCAGTCCCTATGTTAAAACAATATGAAAGTGACTATGATCATCTGGCACGCTTATGGGAATGGTCAAATGGATTTCATAAAGGAGATCAATCATGACTCTTTTTTCTATTCCTGAAGCAGCCCTTGATGCACAAGCAACAGCAACACATCCAAAAACACATGTATGGGTTTCTGCAAATGCAGGATCTGGAAAAACCCATGTTCTAACCGAACGCGTTATTCGTTTGCTTTTAAACGGTACTTCTCCAGCACGTATTTTATGCCTTACTTACACGAGAGCCGCCGCCGCTGTTATGCAATCGCGGATTTTTCGCACACTCTCCAGCTGGAATGAACTCGATGATGCACAGCTTAAAGAAATCTTATCGAAGTTTGAAAACAAACCTATCAGTGCAACAAAAATAACCTATGCGCGCCAACTCTTTGCTCGTGCTTTAGAAACACCTGGTGGTTTGAAAATACAGACTATTCACGCATTTTGCGAATCTCTCTTGCATCAATTTATGCTAGAAGCCAATATTGCTGGACATTTTGAACTTATAGATGATATCAACCGCAAGAAATTACTACAAGAAGCCCGCTGCCAACTTTTAAAGCATCATGATATACAACCCGCTCTAAAACAGCTGCTTAAGGTTATCAGTGAACATACTTTTAACCAATTGCTGTATGAAGCAGCTGAAAAGCAACATAAACTGTCTGATTTTTTGTCTTCTCTTCTGTCTGAAAATGGAGAAGAGAAATTGCGGGCGCTGTTTAATTTAGCACCTGATGATACAAATCAGCAATTACTAGAAAAAATTCAACAGACTGCTCGTCTTCCTCTTTATGCTCTTAACCATTGTGAAACCCATGGGAATAAAAACACTAAGAGTATCATTGAAAAACTTCCCCAATTAGAAACTGCTTGTGATGAAGAAACTATCATTGATATTGTTTCAAATATTTATTTTACAACAGAAGGTAAACCTCGTAATTTTGCACTTATATCGTCTAAAAAATCAGATGAAATTTGGCCTTTTATTCAACAATTGATTAAAGATAAACAAAGCAAGCTTTCTGTTCTTTTAGAAAAATATCACTGTGCAAAAGTTGCCACCCTCAATATGGCTGCTTTTCAGCTTTGTGCCCTTTATCTCAAAATTTATGCAAATTTAAAAAAAGCCAATGGTTTTTTAAACTTTGATGATCTCATTGAGCGCACACTCCATTTGTTACAGCGCAAAGGTGCAAGCCAATGGGTGCACTATAAACTTGATAAGGGTCTTGATCATATTTTGCTTGATGAAGCACAAGATACGAACCCTGATCAATGGAAAATTATTCAACTTTTAGCGCAAGAATTTTTTACAGGTCATAGTCAACGTGACAATATACGTACTCTTTTCGCTGTTGGAGATGAAAAACAGTCTATTTATTCCTTTCAGGGCGCTGCACCAGAAAATTTTGCTGCAAATGGCAAAATTATTCAAAAAAAAGCACAACAAGCAAAGCAGAAATTTGAAAAAATACAATTGAATTACTCTTTTCGCTCCACAGCCGATGTTCTTAAAAGTGTGGATCTTGTCTTTGAAACACCAGAGAATTATAAAGGGCTTTCAGCAGAAAATACAAAAACCATACACGAAGCTATCCGTACTCACAGTCCAGGTGAAGTTATTTTATGGGATGCCATTTCTAAAGAAAAAGACGAATTTCCTGATGATTGGCATGTAACTGTTGATCATTTAGATATACCAGCAGTACGTTTGGCAGAAAAAGTTGCTGAAACGATTGCAGGCTGGTTACACAAAGGAGAAATGCTTCCAGCAAAAGGGCGGTTATTGCGTGCTAGTGATATTATGGTTTTGGTTCGTAAGCGTGATCAATTTGCCCTAGCGCTTTCTCGTGCCCTTAAACAACGCAATATACCCGTCGCTGGTGCAGACCGTTTACAGCTTATAAAACATATGAGTGTGCGTGATTTAATGGCACTCGGACGTTTTGTTTTGCAACCACAAGACGATTTGTCTCTTGCTTGTGTTTTAAAAAGTCCACTCTTTGCGCTTAGCGAAGAGGAACTTTATCAACTTGCCGCTCACCGTACAGGCTCCCTTTGGAAAAGCCTTTGTGAACAGGCATCGTCGCATATTCCTTTTAAAGATACTTTTGAAAGCTTGAGTCAATATCGTACTTTAGTGGATAAAATACCAGTCTTCGAATTCTATAGTCATATCTTAAATGATGATAAGGGACGACAAAAAATTTTAGCGCGCTTAGGCTCGGAAGCCAATGATGTGCTTGATGCTTTTATGGACTACACACTCGCGATTCAAAAAACGGGGTTACCAGGATTACAAGCTTTTTTGGAAACATTAAGTGTCAGTGAACCAGAAATTAAACGTGAGTTTGACCAAAATCATGAAGAAATTCGCATCATGACTGTTCACGCCGCAAAAGGACTGGAGGCTGCTGTTGTATTTTTAGTTGATCCCGGTAGTGCGATTTGGCATCCCCAGCATTCACCTCACTTGCTTGAAGTTCCCTTGAACAATGCATATTTGAGTGACCAACAAGCTTTTATCTGGCGCCCTAATGCAGAATTCGATACAATGCCTTCTAAACAAGCAATTTTGCGTTTAAAAGAGCGTGCTGAAGAGGAGTATAGGCGCCTTCTTTATGTAGGAATGACACGCGCTGAAGATCGCTTGTTTGTTTGCGGGTATAAAGGTCCGAAAACGCCATCTCATACATGGTTACAACTGGTAAAGAGAGCTCTCGAACCACATGCGGTAGCTATAAAAGGTCCTGCGGAAGATATTGCAGCTTGGCGTTATTGCATTACACCGCCTTCTTCTACTTCTATAAACCAAAAAATTTCTTCCGTTGAGTGCCAAACACTTCCACCTCTACCAGACTTTTTCTCCCATAAAGTACCAGCAGAACCAGTGTTACCAAAACCGTTAAAACCGTCAGTGGCGAGCCTTTCCATTGAAGCTGATACAGAGCTGTCCTCAAGTCCAAAACAGCTTACCACTTCACCTGTTTTAGGAGCCATGAACACAAACAGAGCTTTTTCCATTGAATATGGTAATCTCGTTCACCGATTGTTACAGTATTTACCCGATTGTCCCCCACAAAAACGTCGAGATTATGCTCGAAACTATCTCAATATCAAAGCCTCTCATTGGCATGAGAGCCAAAGAGAAGATGCTCTTTGCCATATTTGGAAAATATTAGATCATGTTTATCTCAAACCCCTTTTCTCTGAGCATTCACGTGCTGAGGTCTCCTTAATGGGTATTGTGAAAATTCGTGGAAAAGAACAAGCAATCTCTGGTCAAATTGACCGTCTCTACATCACGCAAAACAGCGTTATCTTTGCAGATTTTAAAACAGGAACCCCGCCAGAAAATGAAGCTGCTATTGCTTCTCATCATTGGTTGCAAATGGCTCTTTATCGAAAGTTATTGCAAGCTATTCATCCCGATAAAGATATACAGGCTCTGCTTATCTACAGTAAAGAAGCCAAAATTTTTAAACTTCCTCCAGAAAAACTTGAGGCATTTCTTAGTGAAGTTGCCTTATAAGTTACTCTTTTCCTTGCAAAGCATTTTTACATTTTATTTACTTTCATAAAATCGCTCAAACAAACACAACGCACAATCCCTAGTGTAAAAAAGTCCTTTAATAATTTATCTTTGCAATAACTTGATATGAATTGTTATTATACCAATCTATAAAAGGTGAATATAAAGGATAAATCAATGACGTGTATAAAAGTTGATAAGGACAATTTCGAAAGTGAAGTTCTAACTTCTTCCACCCCTGTTGTGGTTGATTTTTGGGCAGAATGGTGTGGCCCTTGCAAAGTGATTGCTCCAATGTTGGATGAAATTTCAATAGAAATGCAAAATCAAGTTAAAATTGCTAAGGTAAATATTGATGAAAATCCGGAACTGGCTACCCAATACGGAGTACGTTCTATCCCTACATTATTAATGTTTAAAAATGGAAATATTTCATCGAATATGGTTGGCGCTACCTCTAAAGGACGTCTTTCTGAATGGATAAAAGATGGGCTTAGTTAATTCCACGTATAATTACTATAAAGGAGAGAAATTTTGTCTCTCCTTTTGACTTTTTTAAAATATTCTTTTTTGCATTATGTTATAATGAAAAGACAATAAAAATCAAAATTTTAAATGAATTTAAGAATTCGTGCTTTTATGCATGATTCAATTGGCCATTTTTTATAAAAAATTGCTTTGTATGAAGAATATATGCAATTCTTTCCTTATAGGCGCGTTAAAAATATTGGGTGAATGATAATTTCATTAAAGGTATTTCTTCTTAGATAAGACTATTGAGATAGATAGTGTTTTCAACACATAAAGGGAGATTTTAAGCAAAAACTTTGCAAATTACTTTTCTGAAGCTCACAATTTTTAAGCAGAAAGAGACAAGCAATTCACTACAGGTTATATAATGCTCTTCTAAAGGGTTATCACTTCAATTTAAAATTCTCTTATACTATTCTCTAAAATCAAAATTGTAGGTATCAGATTCTCTAAAATAAATTGATGAATTTCTATAAATTAACGGCTGTCCTTTGCAATTTATGTCATTGTTATATAAAAGAGTCATCATTTCGTTTCATCTTCCATGGTTGGTGCCTCCATGAAGCCTTCTTTATGTTGTCTATCATCTCAGATTTCATAGGTAGTACTGAGGTATTATCAAATTAAAAAATGATGATGTTCATGTTTTTTTAAAATGTACGAATTGTAAAAGACTGTTGCAAACATTCAATGGAATGTTGCGCTGATCTAACTGTTACATGACGCCCATGTTCTTTATAGTGTAAGGTGAGTGCAAAAGTGGCGAGTTCTAAAAGAGCTGTATTTCTTTCTGGCCATTCAACAAGTAAAATATTTTTCTCACGAGCTTCATGAAGCCCTAATTCATCAATTTCTTCTGCCATAGAAAGGCGATAAAGATCAGCATGAATAATTTCAAACTTTGGAAGTTGATAGCTTTGCACAAGAGTAAAAGTAGGGCTTGGAACATCCATAGTGTTATCGTTCGCAAGTGTTTGAATGATTGTACGTGCAATGGTTGATTTTCCAGTTCCAAGATCTCCTTGCAGCGTTACAAGATCTCCTGGCTTTAAAGAAAGAGCTAAATTTTGTGCAAAAAGCTTTGTTGCCTCTTCATTTTCAAGAAAAAAACTAAAATTCATTAAAAGTTCCATGAAATGGATGAAAAATTTTTGTTATCATAAAGGTTAAAATTAAAAAATCGTATCTCCTTTGGAGAGTGGGAAAAAACATTTAACTGTTGTTCCTTTTCCAGAACCGGTAAGAATTTCAACATGTCCACCGTGTAGTTCAACGAAACTTTTTACAAGGGAAAGGCCAAGACCCGCTCCCGCACGCCCACCATGGTGTGAATGGGAAGAAAAACGTTTAAAAATACGATCAAGAACGTCTTCTGGGATGTCAGAGCCCTGATTGTGAACGCTAAAGACAATGTTATCATCTTGTTCATCGACGCAAAATTCAATAGTACTCGCCTCCGTTGCAAAATTAATAGCATTACTCAGTACATTCACAAAAATTTGATGCAAGCGCTTTTCATCAGCAGAAATAGAATTTAAGGAAGGAGAAATTTGTTGTAAAAGCGTAATATGCCGTCCATTAAGGCGATCTTCTACACGTGCTACTGCTTGTATCATAGCATCTGCAATATTAACCGATTTTATGTCCAACTCCATAATGCCTGCATCAAGGGTAGCAAGATCAAGAATATCGTTAACAATATTTAAAAGAGTTCCTGATTCTGAATGAATATGCCCAAGATATTCTTGTTGACGTTTATTGATAGAGCCGAAAATTTGATCACGTAAAATATCCGAAAATCCAATAATATTGGTGAGAGGTGTACGCAATTCATAGGAAACATGTTGGACAAATTCATTACGCAAACGATCAGCACTTTCTAATGCTTCATTTCTTTCTTGAAGAGCACGTGCAACATGGACAGTATCTGTAACATTCACAAAAGTAAGCATTGTTTGTCCATCGGGAAGAGGAACCAGAGTATAGTCAATAATCATATCATTTTTAAGATCTATACGACCTGAATATGTTTCACGTTTTTCAGCAAAACCGGTAATGAATTTGGTAAATTGATCCCATTCTTGTCCTAAGGTTAAGGCTGAACAATGGCTTTGTAACTGTGTAATATGGGTCCCTTCTACCAGTAAATTATAAGGAAGAGACCACAATTTCGACAAGGCAGGATTCGATAAACGAAGGCGTCCATCAGTACCAAAAACAACCACGCCTTCGGAAAGTTTATCAAGTGTTTCACCTTGTATTTTAATAAGTGTATTATAACGGCGTTCAAGATCAATTTTTTCTGTAAGGTTTTCGTAAAGCCAAGTGACACCTCCTTGTGGATGAGGGTTCGAGATAACACGCACCGTACGCCCATCTGGAAGATTCCAAATTTGTTGGTTCGATTCTGTTTGTCGATAGGCTTTAAAAAGTTCTTCTTTCCATGCGCGCCAATCGGGGTGTTCAGCAATGAGCCCTTTTTCACGTAGACGTTCAAGAAATAATGTATGGCTTGGTTCACTTTCTAAAAAGGAAGTCTCCAACGGCCATAAAATTTTAAAAGCATGATTACAGAATTTTAATTTTTGGTTTGTATCAAAAATAGCTACAGCTGTTGAAATTTGGTCAAGTGTTTCACAATGGCTTTGAAGAACATAACTTAATTCATGAGCAAGATTTTCATATGCGCTGTCATCACGCGCAAAAGCTGCCATCCCTTCGGCTGTTGTAATACGTGTGAGATGAAAACGATGTCGTTCTCCATCAATAACTGTGTGAACATGTTCTTGAAAAATTGTTTCTATTTCATCTGTTTTGCGTTGTGTATTTTCATTGAAAAGATCCCCCACTTCATCACTGCCTTCACGAAAATCTGTCATTTCTCTAAAGGCGCGATTGATAAAACAAACTTTTCCTTCACAATCTTTTATCCATACGGGCTCTTGAATAAGATCAAGAAGATTACGCTGCATTCTCAGTTCAGTAAGAAGGCGGGCGATATCTTTCTGTAAACGAGCATTTTCACTCTGTTGTTTTGAGATATCTTGAAAACGAGCAATAGCGACTGTTCCTGCGATGACTCCTGTAACTTGTAGCGGTACATTGTTTGTGGTGGTGATAGAAAGATCAAAAGGGTGACATTTACAACGTAGTTGAGTCAATGCATAATCAAGTTCTCGCAGAGAATTTTCTTCAACCCAGAGCTCAAAACGCTGAAAATCTTTCTGGTCGATTCCTATTTTTTGCAATGCAGAAAGGGCACCAACGACACGGGGTAAGGTTGTTGGATTTTCCCAAATAAGAAGGAATTGCTCGGTTTCTTCCAGAAGCCATTCATAATATTTAAGTTTTTCAGAAAAATTTGCCTGAATTATCTTCAAAGGCTTCTGTGCAGTTTTTTTTGCACGCATAATAACAGCTAGGCACGTGAGAAGTGAAGCACAAGAAATTCCTCCACACAGCGCTAAAAGCAGCCATGGACCATTCGGCAAAGTGAAGAAAAATGGTAAATAACCTTCCAATGACTGAGCAAAAGCGCATGTTGGAGAAAAAAAGAAAAAAAGGCAAAATATATACGTATAGATTCGGATCTCTTTTTGAGCTTTTTCTTTGGGGTTATAGTCACCAAAGCTGAGCACGGCATCTTTCCCTTTTTTAACCCAAGGAAACGTATTAGTAACGATAATGGTTTGGTTTATAAGGTCCTTGTGGTGAGACTCCAATATAAGCGGCTTGTTCTTCTGATAAAACACTTAATTTTATTCCTAACCGATCCAGATGTAGACGTGCAACCTTTTCATCAAGATGTTTAGGCAAAACAGTGACTTCATTTGTATAGTGTTCTGAACGGGTAAAAAGTTCAATTTGCGCTAAAACTTGATTAGTAAACGAGGCTGACATGACAAAAGAAGGATGCCCAGTCGCATTCCCGAGGTTTAACAAACGCCCTTCAGAGAGCAAAATGATGCGTTTTCCATCGGGAAAGGTGATCATATCAACTTGTGGTTTAATATTTGTCCATGGCAAATTTCTAAGGGCAGCGACTTGGATTTCGTTATCAAAATGACCAATATTTCCAAGAATACACATATCCTTTACTTGTCGCATATGATCTAAACGAACAACATCTTTATTGCCTGTTGTCGTGATGATAATATCAGCACTGGAAGCAGCATCATCCAAATTAACAACTTCATAGCCATCCATAGCGGCTTGAAGAGCGCAAATAGGATCAATTTCTGTTATTTTAACACGAGCCCCAGCACCAGAAAGAGATGCTGCTGAACCTTTTCCTACATCACCATAACCACAGACAATGGCAGTTTTACCAGCGATCATCACATCTGTTCCACGTCGAATACCATCGACCAATGATTCTTTACATCCATATTTATTATCAAACTTTGATTTAGTGACGCTATCATTAACATTAATAGCAGGAAAAGGTAGAAGTCCTTCTTTTTGTAACTGATAAAGACGGTTTACACCTGTTGTGGTTTCTTCGCTTACACCTTTAATTGCCGCGCGCTGTCGTGTAAAAAAAACTGGCGTTGCATCCATACGCTTTTGTATTTGTTTGAAAAAAATTTCTTCTTCTTCTGTTTTGGGATGCGATAAAATATCTTTATTTTGTTCTGCACGACTTCCCATTAAAATATAGTTTGTGGCGTCAGCTCCATCATCTAAAATAAGATTGGAAGGATTACCATCTGGCCATTGGAAGATTGCATCTATATAAGTCCAATATTCTTCCAATGTTTCACCTTTAATGGCAAATACAGGAATGCCTGTTGCGGCGATAGCTGCTGCTGCATGGTCTTGCGTAGAAAAAATATTGCTAGAGCTCCATCGTATATCGGCGCCAATCGCTTTTAATGTTTCAATTAAAACAGCTGTCTGAATTGTCATGTGCAATGAGCCAGAAATACGCGCTCCGCGCAAAGGTTGGCTGGAAGAAAACTCCTTACGACAAGCCATCAAACCAGGCATTTCAGTTTCAGCAATATCAAGTTCTTTACGACCATAAGCGGCAAGTGCAATATCTTTGACAACAAAATCTTGAGCTGCCATTCTTCATTCCTTTAAAATAAGTTTTTCCAAGACGGTAGGAGAAATTAAAAAAAAATGCAAGACAAGAAGAGGACTTCTTTATGTGAAAAAGCTCTTTTAAAATCTCCATAAATTTGTGCAAAAAATATGCATTTATGGATCTGAATAGTGATATTACTGACAGAATAAGAGATCTTCATGATAAGTCTTATTATATAAACAAAATTCTATCCTTTTCACGTAACTTTAAAGCTTTTAAAAGTCTCCAGAGGGAATACCTTTTAAATAATAAAAATGGTGCATTGCTTTACAGTTTTTATATTGATTTTTATGGGATAATATCGAAAGTAGTATACTCGTATTCTACTCACTTATGCGGTTGTTGAAAAAGGAAGAATTACTTTAATCTCATTATTAAGCTTTTTAGCAAAATAATATAAATGCAAAGCCATAGATTATCATGTTTATGGATAGGCAGTTCAGAATCGGTTCTTTAGGATTCCAATGTTGAACCTGCTCTTTGATAAAGACAGTTTATAAGAAGTGCTTTTCTCCTGTTTTCAACGATTTTTATCAAAAGACTATAGATATACGATTAAACATTTTTTGTGATACTAAATGGAGCATTAAAAATGCAAAAACATCACTCTATTGAACACTCTGATTCTAAAACCGCTAACAACGCGCTATGAATTATAAATCAAATAATTAACTCAGTTTTGGAAGAATTTATTCTAGACGAGTAGATTTTGGGAAAATTGACCATGTGGACGAAATCGCCAGAGATAACTTGGCAAGAATGCTGCCATTGCTCTAGGAGTAACTCCTACTCCTTCTAGCGTATATCCATTCTCTATAGCTTCTTTAGAGACAATGTTATCCATTTGCAAAAAACGTATCTGATTGGCTGTTACGAGTGTTGGTACAAAAGGCAATTTACCGATTGTTCCCAAAATTCCTCCAATCAATAGACCGACAGAAAGAGGCATAGATAGGATTGTTTTTTTACGACGAATGATTTTAAGTATATTTTCAAGAGCATTTTGGAGGGTGATAATCTGGGGACCACCAAGATCATAATTTTTTCCCCAAGCAACCTGTCCATCTAAAGCGCGCACGATAAACTCAGCAACGTCACCAACATACACGGGTTGCAATTTGCTTTGTCCACCTCCAAAAAGAGGCATAATTGGTAAAAAACGTGACAAATCTGCTAAGGTGTTAAAGAAACAATCCTCTGGTCCAAAGATAACGGATGGACGGATAATAATTGCTTGAAGATGCTTGTTATGAATGATTTGTTCACCCATAAACTTAACACGTGCATAAAGACATGAAGCATTCTCGTTAGCCACAAGTGTTGACATATAGATGAGCGGAATACCAGTTTCTGCTGTTAATTCAGCAACATTGTAAACACCATCAATTTGTGTGTTTTTAAAATTCGATTGATTTGCTTGTTTTAAGCTACCGGGTAAAAACACTGCCGCATCAGCTCCAAGCAATGCGCGTGCAACAGAGGCACGATGCTTGATATCTGTTTTAAGCATTTGGGTTTGTCCTACTTCTCCTATTTGGAGCATATAATAAGCTTTTTGTGGACAACGAACAGCGATGCGAACGCGATATCCCCGCTTAGTCAAAGTTTCAACGACATGTCGTCCTACAAAACCGGATCCGCCAAAAACAGTAATGAGTTTAGGATGTTGATAAAGTGCACAATCAAGTTGCATGATTAAAAAGTCTATCTTTCAAAGCTTTAAAAATAGTTAATTATCTAGCACGGTGGTGTTTTATTGTCACGCAAAATATCACCCGCAAGATAAAGAGAACCACTAATAAGGACAATAGCCTCTTTATATTCCATTTTAATTTTATGCAAAGCATCTTGTAGGTGCGCTTTTGGGGCAGCAGGGATTCCTACTTTTTGGGCTGATTCAGCTAAGTCTGTTGGAGAGATACTGGCATTATTGTCAAGCAGCGGTATCGTATATACTTTATCGACAAGGTTAGCTAAAGGACGAAAATAACCGACAGCATCTTTGGTATTAAGCATGCCAGCAATCATAATAATGGGGCGATCTGTTTTTTTTCTCCATTGTGTAAGTTCTGCCGCAATAACTTTTCCTGCAGCAGGATTGTGACCACCATCTAACCATAAATCAATATCAGGAGATAGTTGATCAACCAAAAGTCCTTGGGTAAGATGCTGCATTCGTGCGGGCCAATAAATATTTTTTAAAGCGTCATTTATGGTTTGTTCTGAAAGTTGAAAACCCGCTTGATAAACTGCTTCAAGAGATGCACCAGCATTGGCAACTTGGTGGTCTCCAATAAGGTTAGGAAGGGGAAGATCCATGAGACCTTGATTGTTTTGAAAAACCATACGTCCATGTTCTTTATAACTTTGATAATCTTGATCAAAGAGAGCATAAAATGCTTTATTTTTATTAGCAAGGGGTATTAAAGTAGCAAGAGTTTCTTCATAATTTTGCTTCCCAATGACTACAGGAACGTTTGGTTTGATAATCCCTCCTTTTTGAAAAGCGATTTGAGCAATTGTATTTCCAAGAAAGCTCTCATGATCATAATCAATGGGCATAATAAGCGATACAGCTGGTTTGTTAACGACATTGGTAGCATCAAAACGTCCTCCCAATCCAACTTCTAAAATGACAACATCAGCTGGATGTATACTAAACAACATAAAGGCAGCGGCTGTAAAAATTTCAAAAATAGTAATCGGCTCTTGACGATTTACTTTTATAATTTCACGGATTGTCTCAGCCAATTGGTTTTCTGTAACAAGTTGACCACCTCCTTTTTGACCTAACCGGCAGCGTTCATTCCAGTTGACGAGATGAGGTGAGCTATAAACATGAACGCGGTATCCTGCACTTTCCAAAAGAGCACGGCAAATTGCTGAAGCAGATCCTTTGCCATTTGTTCCAGCGATGTGAATAACAGGGGCAAGTTTTAAATGTGGGTTACCAAGACGCTCTAAAAGGTGAACAATACGCTCTAAAGAAAGATCAAATTTTTTCGGATAATTTTTTAGTAAATCATCCACCACCCTTTGTATTTGACTTTGTTGCATAAACTTAAGCTGCTTTTGTCCTAGAAAGCGATGTTTGAGAGTCTGTTGGGGATGGATCGGAAGGGTTAAAAACAGCAGGGCGTTTCATCATCAAGCGTAAAATACGCGCAATTGTTGTTTTCATTTCTAAACGCGATACAACCATATCAATCATACCATGTTCAAGCAGATATTCACTACTTTGAAAACCTTCTGGTAGGGTTTCGCGTATAGTTTGTTGAATCACACGTGGACCAGCAAAACCAATCATAGCGCCAGGCTCGGCAATGTGAATATCACCAAGCATGGCGTAAGAAGCAGTAACACCACCGGTGGTTGGATTAGTCAGCACAACAATATAGGGAAGCTTTGCTTCTTTCAACATTTCAATCGCTACTGTTGTACGGGGCATTTGCATCAACGAGAGTGTTCCTTCTTGCATGCGTGCACCACCAGAAGCAGCAAAAAGAACCAGCGGACGCCTTTCAGCAATGGCAGTATCAAAAGCTTTGATAATAGCTTCTCCTGAAGCCATACCAAGTGATCCACCCATAAAGGCGAAATCTTGAACAGTTGCAATAATTGGCAAACCCTCAATCGTACCACGTGCACTTAAAATATTGTCATCAACCCCAAGTTTAGAACGATAATCTTTTAACCGGTCAATATAGCGTTTTTCGTCACGAAATTTTAAAGGATCTGTTACAACTTTTGGATTTTCAAGAGCTGTATAAACACCATCATCAAAAAAATGCATGAGACGATTTTTAGCACTGATACGCATATGATGACCAGAATTGGGAGCTACAAATTGATTAGCTTCCAGATCTTTATGGAAGACCATTTCACCACTGGTAGGATCTTTAATCCATAGATTTTCTGGAATTTCACGGCGCCCCAATATAGAGTTAATTTTAGGACGAACATAATTTGTAATCCAGTTCATCTTTATAACCTTCCTTTAAATATTGTGCATCTTTTGCATGATTTGAAAGAATATAGAACTTAAGCAGTCACATTTGCTTTACCGGTTGAACAAAGGAGTCTATTTAATACTTTTATCAGTGTACGTATAGCTTGTTTTTTAATTTTTAATTTTTCCCATATTATAACAATCATATGCATCATGAAGAGTATTCCCTATAATAAATTTCTCATAAGTTTTAAGAACTTACATGTTTGTATTTTTTACTTTGGTGTTAAAATTTACTCCTTGCGATGGTTAACAAACGCCTTATTTTTTAATAAAAATGAATATCCAATTAATCATTCGTATCAACAGTTTTGAAGAAAAGAAACCTTATAGTATAAGGCGCTAACAAGGCTAAAATAATCCATTAAAGATAATGAATACAATAACGCTATATTAGCGAAACGCTAACATCAGAGCAAGATTTTTTTCAAAAGGTTTCTTTAAAGCGCACGCTTTTTACAATTAAAATAGAATACGCTCAAAATACCATTATATTACTCATTTACGTGCTTGTTTTACACAGATATCTTTCAATAATTTCCAAAACTCTCTTATGAAGAATATACACTCTCCATGAATGGTATAAAAGACATTATGCTATCCGTTTTTACTGAAATAGAAGGTACAAAGCGGCACCATCATACTCTTTTTCAGTTTTCAATGCGACGATAATGTTTGCATTAAGAGGATTCATATAAAGATATTTCACGCCTTTTTGAAAGTACTTTTATCCGCACACCACCTCCGTTTATGACATTTCAACAAACGATTTCAATTGATCCAATATGAATAGGATTAAAATGAGAAACCCTCATAATATTTAGGTTTTTCACTCATGTTGTGAAACGATAAGTTATCATTATAAATCAATATATTGCTTTAATAAAAGATAAAGCATAAAATTTTATATTATGCTTTCTTTGGCTGGCAAGTTTTATTAACCTTAAAGTCAAGGAACACTATTTTTGTGTAATGCGTGCTATGGTCTTTTGGGAAAGCATTTTGTGTAAATGTGTCATAAAGGCGGCGGCAAAAAGCGGTGTTGCTAGATTAATAATAGGAATCGAAACAAAAATCGCTATCAATAATCCTGCGCCAAAAACTGTTGTGTAATGAGTATGTAAAAAAGCACGCGCATTTTGCTCTGTTCGAAAACGGTAAGCCGCAAACAAGAAATATTCATGACCGAGCAAATAACCATTAATAAGATAAAAAGCAATTAAATTAATACCTGGTATGAAGAATAAAATAAAAGCAATTCCATTACCAAGAAGGCTTAAAATAACAAATTTAAAGGAAATGATAAGAGAACGCTGAAACGGCAAGGCTTGTCCAATAGGCTCGTTTGGGTAATCCTCCTTTTCAATGATTTCAGCAGCAGAGTCAATGAAAAAACCACCAATCATAGCTGTGATGGGTGCAATCAAAAAAGCCAACAAAAGAGCCAACCCAAGATTAAAGATGATAAGCATGCTAAAACCAATCCATCCCGCCCAACTAGGGAGTCCAGGAAGAAATTGAGCAATCCAGGGCCAAAAGTAAGACACAAAAAGTTGGTGCACACATAACCATAAAATGGTGAGAATGAAAAAAGTAACCCCCAATGCTTTCAGTATCATAATACGATATTGCGAGGTCAGAAGACGTTGTAAAGCACGATAAGCAGCAGTAAAAATCATAGATTAATAAACTAAGGAAAGAAGCAAAAAAAACAAGAAATATATTTAAAGTATGTACAGTGTAATTTTTTCTTTCTTTGAATTACAAGATTTTTTTCAAGAACATTATAAAAAACGGTTAAGGTTTCTTTGTTAAAAATAAAGTTTGAATAAATAGAAATTTTGATTTTTAAAAACAAAGAAGAATTTAAAAAGTAGCTGTTGTAGAAGAAATTTTTAGTATTTTTGTACATAGTGTAGATTATTGCGTTTATATGATATATGTAAAAAATTAAGGAATAAGAACTATTTGGGAGAAAAGTTGTTTATTTCTATTTATTCAGTAGAGTTATCTAACTTCGTTTATCTAAATGTTTAATTGTTTTGCACAATTCCTAAAATTCTGTACTTTTCTACTATTTGGCGGCATGCTTTTGCCTCTCACTTTCAAAAAAATATTGAGTTCAATGGAATAGGGGTAACGTAGTAGCTCCGTAGATATTCTAATTTTGGGCAACAGAATGATTAATATGATAGAAGTGGAAAAAATAAGCTTAGGCGATTGACTGTCAGATCCCATAGAAGAGCAGTTTTTTGAGAAGAAGCAAAGAAAGGGAGATGTCACTGATGCTTAAAAATGATGAGATTTTGAATTTTAAAAGCCATAAGTGCAATGAAGTAAGAATTCATTGAAGCACTTTTCATACAAGTGGTTCACTGTATCAAATAATTTTTAGATAATAACACCACTAATTTATCGAAGAGAATTGATCATTTTCAACTTGAATAAAATCCCAAATATAGAAATATTCTTTAATTTCAAAGACTCTATTCAACATCAAAAAATTATTTACGTACACATTATAGGCGAGACCAATGTATGGATACAAAGCTTTCGATAAAGGAATAAAAATGCTTCTCATGAAACATCACAATGTGAAGATATCATGGATAAAATTCTAGTCTTTGTGGTCTTGGTATTCTGGAGAGAGGACACAGACATTTAATCTTAAAGACCGATCACTGAGGAAAATAATAAAGGCTTCAGTTTCATAAACTTATAGACAGTGGTACAATGAATTTTGTCTACATTCTTTATGAGCGTCAGCATGAAGTATGCTTAAAATTGCATTGAGATGTTATAATATCATTGATTTATACATTATTTTTCATAGCGAATAAGAGCTCAAAATAAAGTTGTCATATTTTCTCATTAGCTGCTCTCATCATGAAACAATCAAAATCATTTATTTGCATATCATAAATATGACCAATATGTGGATAAAAACATTGAAGAAAGAAAATGCTTTTTATAAATTTTATCCATTACAAGAGCTTTGTCAAAATTGATGGTAGCCAAAGTGAATGATAGCTTGTTTTTTTATAAGCTGGCGAGACAGTGGTGCAATAGATCCTGCTTTTATGAAGGCTAGGGTGAGATAGGATTTTTTAAAAAAACATTTCCCAACGGCTCATCACACCCATTTCGCAACAGCGTTTGTGAATGGTATATGGGTAAAGCTCTCGTGAATAATATAAAACTTATAGGGCATCACTAACTTTACGCTTAATAAAAAGAGCACGTTGGCACCATCATCCTCAGTGTTGTCCGAGACAAGCCCTTGGTTCTTGAGACGGTCCATTATAAGCGCTTTTAGTTCTTTCTGAAACGTTTTGTATTCATACAGTTATCCTTGTTTACAACGTGCAAGAAAATGATTTTTATTGATTCAACATGAGAGAGATTAGGAATGAGAGAATCTTATGATATCTGGGATTCTAATTTAATATGAACAATGCGATATTATCATTATAAACCAGAAATATTATATACTAATTGAGATGGATAGACACATATTGTCAGTTCTATTTTATAAGGTGTTTTAATATCAACGCGTTTGAAGAGTTCTTATTTGCAAAGGGGTATATTTTCCTCATGAGGAGTAGGTGTTTTGGGGGCAAAAAATGATACAATCACGTTTGCTAATTTTTGCGCTACGTGTTGTTTACTCATATGGGGCCATTGTTCAACTTTTTTTCTACTTACGAGATAAACTTGATTTGTATCAGCACCCATGACACTTGTACCATCTAGTTGAAGAGAAATATCATTAGCAAGAATGAAATCAGCTCCTTTTTCAACACATTTTTTTTGCGCATTGGCAATGATATCACATGTTTCAGCAGCAAAACCAATGACCAATGAGGGGCGGTTTGGAGCGTGTCCAATCGTTGCTAAAATGTCAGGATTTTCAACCATATGAAGGGATGGTGGTATTTTATGAGCATTCTTTTTAATTTTGTGTAAAGACTGCGTTTGACTGCGCCAGTCACAAACAGCGGCAACAAAGATAGCACCATCAGCAGGCAATGCGGTTTGAACGGCTTGTAACATCTGTTGTGCTGTTTCAACATGGATGGTTTTTACTTCTTGTGGGTCTGCAAGATTAACAGGTCCACAAATAAGTGTTACTTTTGCACCCAAATGCGCAAGAGCGGTTGCGATGGCATGGCCTTGTTTACCTGAAGACCGATTAGCAATATAACGCACTGGATCAATTGGTTCATGGGTAGGGCCAGAGGTAACGATGAAATGGCGGCCAAAGAGAGGTTTTTCATGCACATTCAAAAGATTCTCTATAGCAGCGATAATAGTTAAAGGTTCGCTCATACGTCCATATCCAATCTCGTCACGTTCAGCCATCTTTCCGATTTCTGGTCCGATGATATGAACGCCATCTGCGTGCAATTGTGCAACATTACGAATAGTTGCTGGATGCACCCACATGGACGGATTCATGGCGGGTGCAATCAAGAGTGGACAGCGTGCTGCTAAAAGGACACAATCAGCCAGATCATCTCCTATGCCATTGGCTATTTTTGCAATGCGGTTGGCTGTAGCAGGAGCTAAAATAATCAGGTCAGCATCACGTGCTAATCGGATATGTCCGATATCGTGTTCTTCTTCACGTGAAAATAAATCAGTATATACAGTACCACCGCTTAAAGCTTCAGCGGCTAAAGGCGTAATAAACTTTTGCGCTGCTTTTGTCATCACAACTTTTAAATGTGCTCCACGTTCTTGTAAACGGCGAATCAAATCAAGGGCTTTATAGGATGCAATACTTCCACCAATAATAAGAAGGAGAGATTTTGATTTCAATGATTGCACTTCAACAGCACTAGTATGAAGGGGTTGTGTGGTGAGAGGAGTGGGATTGCTTAAAAGGCGTCGAACTTCTTCTTCCATAGAAATACCATTTTGCGCGGCGCGTATGCGTAAAGCTTCTTTGGTTTCAGGAGACAGGTTACGAATGGTAATACTGGCCATAAAATACCTCCAAGAAATAAAATGATTGCAATGATTTCATTGTTGATATTTTTAGCATATTAAGGAGATTAGAAAAGGTGAAAAAAGTAAAAAGTAAGACAAGCGCAACAAAGTGCAATGATGAAAAGACTATAACGACCATAACGGTTTCTGTGACTTTGTTCTACAGCAAGTTGTTTGAGGGTAGCAGGAGAAAGATTAAAACCTGTTTTTCTCATTTGATTGAAATCTTCTTCTATTTGTTGGAAATTTTGAACCAATTGTGGTGTTTTGCGTGCCAGCGAAAGGAGAGCTTGTGCTCCTTCACTAAAGTCTTTTACAACGCCTACGGGTCCTAAATTTTTACTAATCCATTCTTTGACAATGGGTTCAGAAGCTTTCCACATATTAAAAGTGGGGTCTAATGTGCGGGCAACACCTTCCACGACAACCATCGTTTTTTGCAGCAATAAAAGTTCAGGTCGCGTTTGCATGTCAAATAATTCAGTGACTTCAAACAATAAAGTGAGCAATTTAGCCATGGAAATGCTTTGTGCTGATTGTCCGTGAATTGGTTCGCCAATAGCGCGGTTGGCTTGCGCAAAGCTTTCGATATTATGGTGTGAAGGAACATAGCCGGCCTCAAAATGGGCACGTGCAACTCGATGGTAATCGCGGGTAATAAAGCCGTAAAGAATTTCAGCAAGGAAATGCTTTTCTTTTTTGCCAAGCCTTCCTGTAATGCCTAGATCAACAGCAACAATACATCCTTTTTCATCTACAAATAAATTACCAGGATGCATATCGGCGTGAAAAAAACCATCACGCAGTGTATGACGAAGAAAAGATTGAATAAGCGTAATAGCAAGCGCCTTCAAATCAAATCCTGCTTCTTTGAGTTTGGAAGTTTCGGATATTCTTATACCATCAATCCATTCCATTGTAAGAACATTACGTCCTGTCCGTTCCCAGTCAATACGTGGAACCCGAAAGCCTGTATCATGTTGAATATTTTCAGCCATTTCAGATATAGCTGCTGCTTCTAAGCGTAAATCCATTTCAAGTCGTGTTGTTTGTGCTAAAGTATCCACCACACAAACAGGACGAAGCCTTCGAGAGGCAGGGATATAGCGCTCTTGTAAATGAGCAATGAGATAGAATCCTCTAAGATCTTTAGAAAAACGTGCTCTGATATTGGGACGAATAACTTTTACAGCACATTTTTTCTTATGGCCAGTTTCATCACTGTATTCAGCTGGATGAACTTGAGCAATAGAAGCGGCGGCAATGGGGGGATAAAAATTTACGAATAAATCATCAATAGAGCGACCAAGAGAACTTTCAATTTGAGCAATAGCGGCAGTGCAAGAAAATGTTTGGACACGATCTTGTAGCTGTGACAAATCTTCCGCAATATCACGCCCAACAATATCAGGTCTTGTGGCAAGAAATTGACCAAGTTTTATGTAAGAGGGTCCAAGCTTATTAATGGCATATGAAATATTTTCAGATCGCTGTTTCTTTTTTGTTTTGCGTCGTGCTAATGCACTCGCTATACGATGACATAGCGCTGGAAATCCTTGAAGATCATCATGAGGAAGAGCACTTAAAACACCTTCACGTGTTAAAACCCATCCTGCACGCATCAATTGAAAGTAAGGGGAAATTTGCACCATTTTTAAATTTTCCAACCTGAATGCAGCGCTGCAATCGCACCGGTGAGATTGCGGTACGATACCCGCGAAAACCCCGCATGCTTGATCATATGGGAAAAATCATCTTGCTTAGGAAATTTGCGGATAGATTCAACCAAATAACGATAAGCATCGCCATCATTTGCGATAAATTGACCTAGCTTAGGGATAGCATGGAAAGACCAAAGATCATAAATTTTATCGAGCCAAGGCATCTCGACATTTGAAAATTCTAAACATAAGAAACGTCCACCGAGCTTTAAAACACGAAAAGCTTCTCTAAGAGCTTGATCAATATGAGGAACATTGCGAATTCCAAAAGCAATCGTGTAAGCGTCAAAGCTTTGATCTTCAAAAGGTAGATTTTCTGCATTGGCTTCAACAAAATCAATCAGAGGGGCAAGACCATTTTTTTGTGCGCGTTTTTTGCCAACGCTGAGCATTGAGCCATTAATATCAAGCACTGTAGCATGGGCTTTTTGGCGTGAAGCATTAAGAATACGAAAAGCAATATCACCTGTACCGCCAGCGACATCAAGAACTTTCCAATGAGAAAGTGCTGGTGGGGAAAGCCAAGCAATCATGGAATTTTTCCACACACGGTGTAGCCCTAAGGATAAGATATCATTCATCTTGTCATAATTTTCAGCAACAGAATGAAACACACCATCCACCATGGATTGTTTTTGTGTTTCATCTACTATTGTAAAACCAAAAGAGTGCTCCATGCCACCCTTGGTTCCTACACGTTCTGTTTCAATTGCCATGTATATGATCTTCCTTATTTTTCTTTTATCGTAAATGAAATAGAGAGGGAATGTTCAACTACGAAAAAACAACGTATAAAACTACGACGTTTACACAGCCAAAAACAGAAGAGTACCTTTAGATATCAAGATTGGCAACGCTTAAGGCATTGTCTTGAATAAAAATACGTCTAGGTTCAACTTCATCACCCATGAGACGAGAAAAGAGTGAATCTGCATCGGTTGCATCATTAATCTTTACTTGTAAAAGAGAACGTGCATTGGGATCAAGCGTTGTTTCCCAAAGTTGTTCAGCATTCATTTCCCCAAGACCTTTATAACGTTGAAGAGTAACACCTTTTTTACCGTTTGTAAAAATGCTCTCTAAAAGGCTCATAGGACCAAAAATACGCTCTGTTTTATCTTTGCGACGTAAAAGAACAGGAGGATGATATATGTCGATAAAATTTTGGGAAATGCGATCAATTTGGCGTGCGTCAGTTGAATTTATAAGTCCCACATCAAGCGTAACAACATCTTTAACACCACGCAAAATACGCTCAAAACATAAACTTCCATCTGCTGTATATTGTCCACTCCAACCTTGTTCCATATCATCAGCAATCAGATTAAGGCGGTGTGCTGTAGTATCTGCTATTTTTTGCGCTTTTTCTTGTGTTGCAAAGACTTCAAGATTAAAAGCGCCAGCAATTGCTGCTTGTTCAACAATATTACGGTCATAACGGGTATGAAGACCATTTAAAAGTTGACGTAATATACGAGCATCTTTAGCGAGTTGATACAAATCAGCCCCTGCACGAACTTCTCCCGTTGAAAGCTCAAGCGTTGTTTCTTCTAATCCAGTATCGATCAAGAATTCTTCAAACGCTGCTTCATTTTTAATATATTGGGAAGATTTTCCACGCGATACTTTATAAAGAGGAGGCTGAGCAATATAAAGATGTCCACGTTCAATCAACTCGGGCATTTGTCTAAAAAAGAAAGTGAGCAGCAGAGTACGAATATGGGCTCCATCAACGTCCGCATCCGTCATGATAATAATCTTATGATAACGTAATTTATCCGGCGAAAATTCATCCTTACCGATAGACGTTCCAAGAGCTGTAATAAGTGTTCCAATCATATCAGATGAGAGCATGCGGTCGAAACGTGCTCGTTCAACATTGAGGATTTTACCACGAAGGGGTAAAATTGCTTGATTTTGACGTGAGCGCCCACTTTTTGCTGAACCGCCAGCCGAATCCCCCTCGACAATAAAGATTTCTGATTTTGCGGGATCTCGTTCTTGGCAATCGGCAAGCTTTCCTGGTAGAGAAGTGATATCAAGCGCCCCTTTTCGTCTTGTGAGTTCACGTGCTTTGCGTGCTGCTTCACGTGCTGTTGCAGCTTCTACCACTTTACTAATGAGAAGTTTTGCTTCATGAGGATGTTCTTCCAGCCATATTGAAAGACCTTCATTGACCAAACTTTCAACAATAGGGCGCACTTCAGAAGAGACTAACTTATCCTTTGTTTGTGAAGAAAATTTTGGATCAGGAACTTTGACAGAAAGAATAGCTGTTAATCCTTCACGGCAGTCATCACCGGTTAAGTTCACTTTTTCTTTTTTAGCAATACCTGAAGATTCAGCATAGCCATTAATTTGGCGTGTAAGGGCACTTCTGAAACCTATCAAATGCGTTCCACCGTCACGCTGAGGGATATTATTGGTAAAACACAAGACCTTCTCATGATAGGAATCATTCCACCACAGGGCAACATCAACGCTCATACCATCCTTTTCACTTGCAATATAAATAGGAGTATCAAGCAGAGCTTTTTTTGATTGATCAATATATTTCACAAACTCTATTAATCCACCTTCATAATGCAATTCAACGGATTTAATATCAGCATGACGCTCGTCAACAAGAAGAATATAAACCCCAGAATTTAGAAAAGCTAATTCCCGTAAACGACGCTCTAAAGTTTCAAAATCAAACTCAACCATAGTAAAGGTTTCAGAGCTTGGTAAAAATCTAATTTCTGTTCCACTTTCTTGATCGCAATCGCCAACAACTTTTAATGGAGCATCAGCTACCCCGTGGGTAAATGATATTTCATGAATTTTACCATTGCGTTTGATTTGCAATTTAAGCCAAACGGATAATGCATTCACAACAGAGACGCCAACACCGTGTAATCCGCCTGAAACTTTATAAGAGTTTTGATCAAACTTTCCACCGGCATGAAGCTGTGTCATAATAACTTCAGCGGCAGAAATACCTTCTGTTGGATGGATATCTGTCGGAATTCCACGTCCATTATCACGAACAGAACAAGAACCATCAGCATGGAGTGTGACGTTTACAAGAGTTGCATGACCGGCTAAAGCTTCATCGATAGCATTGTCTACAACTTCATAGACCATATGGTGTAACCCCGATCCATCATCAGTGTCACCGATATACATACCAGGACGTTTGCGTACAGCATCAAGACCTTTGAGAACTTTGATAGAAGCGGCATCATAGTTATTGCTTTGTGCTGGTGAGGTTATTTCATCACTCATAAGTTAGTCCATTCCTGTGTTCAATTTACAATATTTTATCCGCTTTTTTTAAAGCTCAATGTTCTGATCAGTTATTTATGGAATAACCACATTAAATATTTACCGTATATCAGATCTAGATTCAATATCTGTCGATATATAATGGAGAGAATGATAAAATGATAGTGTACTGCTATGCTGTAAAACACTAGGGCGGTGATATAAGGCGAATAAACACTTATGACTTATACAAAAAGCTGTTTCATAAACGATGCTATTTACTTTGTTTATTTTTGCATATGCGTAATGTTTCAGAATTAGTTATGCATTTTTGTGTTACACTAATAAAGGTCTCACTTGTTTTATCCATAAATCAATTTTTCAATCCTAATTCTACCATATATTTAAAACAAAGGTTGCGAGCTCTCTAAGCAGTTCAAACTTTTGTATGTTAGATTGAGGCGAAAATATTGTGTATATTGGTTTGTGTCATCTTTAAAATGTGAAAAAAGCTTCATTTGAGGAAAATATAAATGCGTAAATGTAAAAACACGTTTCCACGATCATCTTTTATATTCAACTTTACAATTTAAAAAAACGTCTACGGTGATGTTTTTGAATAATGAGGGTAATGACGAATTATCTTACGCTTTTGTTTCTTGCATTCTCGTGAGGTTGCATCGCTCATTCAAAACAAAACGCCATTGTACTGTTTATTCACGCGCTTTTTTAAGGAGCATCTCTCAATGTTCCCAAACTCATTTTACAACGATGTTTGAATAGTATAACGCAAAATACCCTGTGAATACTACAAGATTTATGTCCCCCATCTTTCCCATCGTGACAATAAAGTGCAAATCAGAATCATCATTTTATTTTTCAGCTCTTAAATGTTGATGCAACCTTAATGTTGAGAAAACCCTCGGCATTTGAGGGGTATTTTTACTCTTTTCTTCAATATATCTATATACTTCCCAGGTTGTGATACGCAAGGAAATGGTCTTAATATTTTAAGATACGCAATAAAGTATATACAGCTTATTTCTTATATTAAAAAATTAAATCGCTTTTCTCTAAAATTACTTTTTATATATTCATTTTGGAAAATTAACATCAGAAATCTAAGCATTTTCAATGGTTTCAAAAATAGCAAGAATTTTATTTATTAAACGCCAGATATTTTGGTGAAGTGCGTTAGATAATAGTTAAGAAGTGTTGCATCTTAGTTTTGAAAAATGGGGGAGAGATTTTGAAAATAAAAAAATCTATATATGTGAAACATCTTCAATTGCGTTTACAGTACTTTTTATTCAATAATCCATACAATATTTTTATTCGTATTTTATTTGTAGCGGGGGGGGTTCTATTTTCCTCTTACGCAGAAGCTGAAAGGTTGCCTTCTTTTTTTGATTCGCATGAACATTTGGTACAACCTGATACAACGGATATCTTTCGTTTGCGTTTTGTAACAACTTTTGATTTTCCTCCTTTTAATTTTATTGATCAATCGGGGTATCTTGCAGGTTATAATATCGATTTATTGCGTGCTATTTGCTCAAAATTAAAATTAGAGAAGCTTTGTGAAATAGAAGTGATTCCTTGGAAAGAGCTTGTAGAACATGTTAAAAATGGTGGTGCAGAAGTCATTATTGCGGGTTTAAAAGAAACAAGTAAAACCCAGCAAGATCTTGTTTTTACAAAGTCATATTTGCGCTTTCCAGCGCGATTTGTTGCTTCTCGACGTTTAAATCTCGATGAGCCAATAAGCGATCAATTGATACATTTAACCAGTGGTGTTTTGTCTAAAAGTGTTCACGAAAAACTCTTTCAATATTATTTTCCTAAAGCCAAATGGCAAGGGTTTAAAAAGAGAGAAGAGCTCTATAAAGCATTACAAGAGCGTAAAATTGACCTTATTTTTGATGATGGATTTGCTTTATCATTATGGTTCAAAAAACAAAAATCTGTTGATTGCTGCCATTTTGTTGGGGGGGCATATATGGCGCCACAGTTATTGGGGCAAGGAATGCAGCTTGCTGTTGCAAAAAAGAATGAAAAATTGGTTGATATACTCAATTATGCGCTGAAATCTCTAGAAGAGGATGGTAAACTTACAGAACTTTATTTGCGTTATTTTCCAATAAGTTTTTATTGATGAGTAGTTTTTTAATTAAGGGCTGTTAATCTTTCTGCGCCTAGTCGATAGGAAATAGCTTCTGCGAGATGATAGCGTGAAAGAGTATCTGATCCGTCAAGATCAGCAATTGTGCGTGCAACTTTGAGAATGCGATGATAAGCGCGTGCGGAGAGGTGCATTTTTTCACTCACATCTCGTAAGAGTATGGTCGCACTTTTATCAGGAATGGCAATCTGTTCTATAATTTTGGCAGGGCAATCGCCATTGGTACGAATATGATCAAACCCCATTGTTGAAAAACGTTTAGCTTGAATGGTACGGCACCGTGCGACGCGTTTGGCAACGTCGCAGCTTTTTTCTGATTGTTCTGGTTGCATAAGGTCCATAGCCGTCAAAGCAGGGACATCAATCCGTAAATCAATTCGGTCAAGCAGAGGACCAGAAATACGGGACTGATAATCGATTTGACAGCGTATCCCTTTAGGGCAAACATGGTCTTTTTCGCCTGCCATACCACAACGGCAAGGATTCATTGCGGCAATAAGTTGGAAGCGAGCAGGATAGCTAATATGGTGATTAGCACGGGCGATAACTGACTCCCCACTTTCTAAAGGTTGACGAAGAGAATCAAGAACCCGTGGAGAAAATTCAGGCAATTCATCAAGGAATAACACACCATTATGAGCAAGGGAGACCTCTCCCGGTCGTCCTTTAAGCCCTCCACCAATCATTGCGGCCATGGAAGCAGAATGATGTGGGGAACGAAAGGGGCAATGAAGTGAAATGGTATTATGAACCGTTTCTCCTGTAATAGAAGCAATCAGAGAGACATCTAAAAGCTCACGGCTATCAAGAGGTGGCAAAATGGAAGGTAAGCGTTGCGCTAGCATAGATTTTCCAGCACCAGGGGGACCTACAAACAAAAGGTTATGGCGTCCAGCAGCACAAACTTCTAAGGCACGTTTGGCTGTTTTTTGTCC
Organism: Bartonella sp. CE47NXGY; assembly: GCF_042195415.1. Lineage (NCBI taxonomy): Bacteria > Pseudomonadati > Pseudomonadota > Alphaproteobacteria > Hyphomicrobiales > Bartonellaceae > Bartonella > Bartonella sp. CE47NXGY. Next base: position 105,797 of record NZ_JBHIOI010000002.1, read on the forward strand.
TTTGATTTCGCAAAGATCTGGAAGTTCAGTTTCGATAGTATATTGGCGCGGTTGTGGACGTTTTTGAATTTGGGTTCCTTTGAAATGGTTGACTATAGTGAGCAGAGTCTCTGGGGCAAGAATATTTATTTCTGCATTTGCCCATGCTGCTTCAGGTCCACATTGGAAGGGACAAATCAGTCCTTTATCGAGTGATAAAGCTGTCATGGCAGCTGGTAAAACACCATTAACGGCGGTAAGTGAACCATCCAGTGATAATTCTCCTAAAATGACATAGTCTTGAGCTACTTCGGGAGGGAGGATTCCCATAGCAAGCATTAAGCCTACGGCGATTGGCAAATCATAATGCGATCCCTCTTTAGGCAAATCAGCTGGTGCAAGATTAATCGTAATTCGTTTAGTAGGCATAGAAAGTCCACAAGCGTGGAGGGCTGCTTGTACACGTTCACGGCTTTCTGCAACTGCTTTATCAGCTAATCCAACAATAGCCATTCCTATTTTACCAGACGAAATCATAACCTGTACATCGACAGGGACTGCTTCTAGACCGCGAAAAGCAACAGTTGTAATACGTGCGATCATTTATTTATTTTCCCCCTTTAGACTTGGTAGAGACAATCATATCTATTTATAAAAATCAAGAAGCATCTCTATAGCTTTTTTTATAGAGAGAACTATATACGTGGGCAGTTTTTTAGCATTCCCATGGAAAGTCATTTGTACAAATTTAACCATGATGATATGGGACGCAATAAAACATTTATAATAAGCTAAATAAATATGTTAAGAAAAAAAGAATGAGGCTGTTCGTGTTATACAACAGTGCAAAATTTTATGAAAATATAAGGGGAGGATAACGTTATGTATCGCAGAGTGTTATTTGATGTGATAAAACGTGTAAAATGTGCAAAGTAATTATATTTACCTTTCTTATTTTTATATTATTTAAAGCGTAGTAGATGCAAAGTGTATTATAAGGTATCTGATTTTATGGTATACCAGACAAGAATTTTGTTAAAATCAGGGACTGTGCGCTGTGTATTTATAGGCTTGTGTTTTACTTTTTCTTTTCCACAGCCACTTGCTGCATTTGATTTTTTCGGCATCCCTTTTTTTGGTCAAAAGAAAACAAATTCTTCTTCACATTATACCAAAAGTACAGAGAAATTTTATAAAGTTGATGTTGTTGCACCGCCAGGTGCACCATTAGAAGGTATAAAAATAGTTAAATCTGTTTCTTCTCTTGTTGCTGATAAAGAGAAAGCATCCGCCAGTTCTTCTGGTTTGCTCGCCAAGGCGCGTTCAGATTATCGAGCAATTCTTTCTGCTCTTTATGCTGATGGACGCTATGGTGGTGTTATTAGTATTAAAATTAATGGCTTAGAAGTCGCTGATTTAAGTCCGGTAACTCAACTTCCAGCACAATCGAATATCGTTATTACAATTAATGCTGGTCCACAATATGTTTTTAGTATTGCCAATATTGATAAAGTAGCTCCGTTTGAAAAACGTAAAGCGCATAAAATGCCCACAATTGAAGAATTGGGCTATAAATTTGGGGCTATTGCTAAATCTGAAACCATTTTGAAAGCAGAAAAATGGGCGATAGAAGGATGGCGGCAACAAGGTTATGCTAAAGCTAAAATTATGAAGAGTGAAGTCGTGGCTGATCATGCTACATTGCGTGTTGAAGGACGGATTGTTGTTGGTCCTGGACAAAAGGCTTATTATGGTCCTTTAAGTGTGCGTAATATAAGTAAGAAACCACGTGTAGATTCAGCTTATATCGCGTGGATGACCGGATTGAAACCAGGGCAGATATACGATTCTGATGCGTTAGCTAAGGCAAATGAACGTCTTGCGCGCCTTGGTGTTTTTCGTGCTATCAATATACGTGAGGCTGATACTATTAATCTAGATGGTAGTTTACCGCTTGCACTTGTTGTACAAGAACGTAAACCGCGTCGTTTTGGTGTAGGCGGTAGCTATTCAACTTTAGACGGTGCTGGTTTTGAGACTTATTGGATGCATAATAATCTTTTGGGTCATGCAGAGACTCTTAAAATTGAAACAAAAATAAGTGGTGTTGGTAGCAATAAAAAGCAATCATATAATTTTAAAAATTTTGATTATCTTTTCGGTGGTACATTTGTAAAGCCCGGTGTACTCACGCCAGATACAGATTTCAGATCAGAATTAAAAATACAACAAGATGTTTTAGAAAATTATACGACAAAAGCCATCAAAGGAAAATTAGGTATTACGCATATTTTTAATGGTAATCTATCGGGACAGGCTGCTGTAGAAGTTTCAAATGGTTATTCACGTGATATCTATTTTGGGAGCCGTAATTTTACAACAATCGGTTTCCCTAGCGGCTTGATTTACGATAGTCGTAATAATAAGTTTAATGCAACAAAAGGTTTATATGGTGAAGTTTTCATTGAGCCTTTTTATGAGATGCGTTTTAGCAACTTTGTTGCAAAAGTAACAGCAGAAGGTCGTTCTTATTGGGCGTTGGATGAAGGGGATCGTTTTGTTGTTGCTGCGCGGGCAAAGCTTGGTACAATTCTTGGGAATGATACAGCACAAGTACCCGCAAATACGCTTTTTTTTGCTGGTGGTGGGGGCTCTGTTCGTGGTTATGCTTACCGTAATATTGGTATCAAAACAGAAAATGATGGGGTTGTTGGTGGACGGGCGCTTATTGAGGGGTCAGCAGAATTGCGTGTTTCTTTAAATGATAAAATAGGGTTTGTCAGTTTTCTTGATGGAGGTTTAGTAGGGAAAAAGGCGAATTTTGATTTTTCTCAAAAAATTAAATGGGGAGCCGGTATAGGAGGTCGTTATATGACGGGTCTTGGTCCTTTACGCGTTGATTTAGCCTTTCCTTTAAAGAGAGAGAAGGGTGACCCTCGCATTGGTTTTTATGTGGGTATAGGGCAAGCATTTTAATGAAAAAAGGTGTACGTTTATCAGCTTTCTTCTTTGTATTTTTGTTTTTTGGGGTGGGTAGTTTTGTTTTTGCGCAAAGAGGAGACATTCTTCCCTCTAGCGAAATGAAAACAGATGATCGCTCATGGTTTGTTTCTTTAATTGAACGAAAGCTTTCAGCGCCTAATCGTCAAGTTCGTTTACACAATATGCAAGGGACACTGTCTTCTCAAACATCAATTGATACTATTACTGTCAGTGATAAAAAAGGGGTTTGGCTTAAAATTACCAATGCTAAAATGGATTGGAATCGTCTAGCGTTGCTGAGAGGGCGGATGGATATTAACCAGCTTTCGGCAGAACAGGTTACATTTTTACGCAAACCGCAAGGCAATTCTTCTTTTGTTTCTTCCCTTGAGACTGGTAAATTCTCTTTACCAAAATTACCGCTTGCTCTTTCTATCAATACGCTTACAGCTCAACATGTGACATTTGAACAGAATCTTTTTGGTTTTTCTGCTGATATGTCCTTAAAAGGCAATTTCACCTTGGCTGGTGGTAATTTTGATGTCGATATAGCGGCGCATCGTTTAGATGCACCGGGTTCTTTTTCTGTTCTCACCAAGATATCTGATAGTAATCGTACAGCTCAAATTGATATTTCTGCTAACGAACCACAAAATGGTATTTTGGCGAATATTTTTAACATTGAACAACGTCCAGCATTAAGTCTCGTCGTGAAAGGTGATGGTACTTTTGATGATTTGGTTATCAAACTTTCTTTAGAGTCCGATCATCATTCTATTTTAGATGGTAATGTTATTCTTGCAAGTGTTCCAGAAGGACAGAGTTTTTCTACGAAATTAGAGGGAACACTGAGCCCTTTAATACCTGTTCAATATCGTAGTCTCTTCGAATCTGATATAACATTAAAAGCAAAGGCAAGAAGAACAAAAGAAGGTGTGACACACCTTGATCAGATGGTTATTCAGAACAAAGCAATGAATGTTATAGCCAATGCTGAAATAACCGCTGATGGATTCTTGCGACGGCTTTTTGTTGATGGCAAAATGGCTCTTGATAACGAAAAGGAGTCTATTCATTTACCTATATCAGAAGTGCCAAAACCTGCGAATACTCTTGCTTTGAACATTGACTATGGTCGCGAAGGTCAACAATCTTGGAATGGGCGGTTGGTTGTAAATCATTTAAGCAATAAAAATATTTATATTCGCGATGCAATTTTTGATATGGGAGGAGTAAGCGAAAATCTTGATAATGCAGCTTCTCGTCATGTTGGTGTTCAGGTTAAAGGGACGCTTCAAGGGGTTAAAAAGATTAAGGGAGCGTTAGTAGAAAATTTAAGCCAAGCGGTTCATGTGCATTTAGATACGGATATTGTTTCGAACAAACCAATTTTGATTCATGATCTGAGTGTTACGGCTCAGGGTTTTTCTTCTTGGTTAAAAGGGACAATGGAGAATTTTGTTTTTAAAGGCGATCTCGGTTTAAAAGCTCAAACATTAACTCCTTTGGAAGTGTTCAGTAAACAATCACTTTCTGGTAATGCAGATATTAAAGCCAAAGGAACGATCAGTTTATTGAGTGGCATTTTTGATCTCCAATTATCAGGAATGGCTGACGATATGAAAATAGGCGTGCAGTCTTTTGATCGTTTATTCAAAGGAAATACTACTCTTTCAGGTGGCACTGCTCGAAATACAAAGGGCTTCACTTTACGTCATTTTAATTTGAAAAATCAATATACAAATATAGAGGCTAATGGTTATTTTTCAGATGAAAGCGCTAAAATGGATCTATCTGCTCAAATATCTGATTTGTCCAAATTAGACTCAAAGATAAGCGGTGCACTTACAATTCAAAGTACGGCGAGAGGGCGCAATAGCCATATAAAACTAAATACGCGTGCCCATATTTCTGAAGCATTAATTGTAGGGAAGAAACTTCAAAACACAACATTTAACATAGATGCATTTGTAGATAATACAGCACCAGTTACTTCTTTAACAGGGGTGGTAAAGGGTGAAGGAATTTTTGCTAAGAAACCTTTGCATTTATCGGCCTCTTTTGAAGATTCTCATAAAATTCGAAAACTTGAAAATATCGATATTAGAGGGGGAAGTGCAAAAATAACGGGTGATCTTTCTCAACAACTTGGCGGTTTTTTGAAAGGAGCGCTGCATATTGATGCCGATGATATTTCCGTACTTTCAGCGTTATTTTTGCAGGATGGTAGTGGAAAAGTAAAAGGAGATTTTATTTTTGATGAACAAAATGGCAGACAAAAAACCAATGTGAAGGCGCATGTTAACCATTTGAATTTTTCCAAGAATAAAATAAAAAAATTGGCAATAGATGCTGACATATTCGATCCTTTTGGCATGACTCAGTTTGAAGGAGTTATCAATGCAGAACATATTCAAACACCTTTGGTAATGGTCAATCGTTTAAATGCTCACGCTGATAGGAATAATGGACAAACGGTTTTTACTGTCCAGGCGATGTTGCATGATACTCTCAATGCAAGGCTTTCTGGTCGTTTAATGGTTGAGGAACTTCCAGAAAGTATAAAACGAGAAGTGCAAATTGAAGCTGTGGACTTAAAACAACATACTTTTCATGCAACATTGCCGAAGCCATCTATAATTTCTTTTGATAAAGATGGAATGACAATCAATGAATTAGGAATTGCAATAAATGGAGGCAACATCATTTTAGCAGGAAATATTCAAGATACCCTGAATTTACAACTTACAATGAATGCGCTTCCTGCTGCTTTAGTCAATCTGTGGAAATCCGATCTTGGAGCAGCAGGGAGTGTAACAGGGCAGGTTATGATTCGTGGTCATTTAAAAAAACCTGATATAACTTACGATATAAAAGGTGAGGGACTGACAACCGTTGCTTTTCAAGATAAAAAAATTATGCCTTTTTCTCTTTCTGCTACGGGAAATACTGTAGATCAAAATCTTACTTTGAATGCAAATTTAACAGGAGAAGGAGTACAAGCACAAGCTCAGGGGCGTGTATCTCTAGAGAAAAATGCGCTTGATCTTCATATTAATTTGCAAAATTTATCTGCACGTTTGGCGAATGGTTTTATTGCAGGACAAGCGCTTGATGGGACAGTGATAGGTAAAGTTGATATTGGTGGAACAATGAAGGATCCATCTGCTCATTTTGAGCTTTCTAGTCAAAATTTAACCGCTATGACGCATAAAGGACCGATGTCAATCAATATAAATGCTCGTGGTTCTTATAAAAAATCGACATTTCATATTGAAAATATGATAGCTACTGGAGATAAAGGATTAGATCTTTCCATCCATGGGCCTGTATCTCTTAATGGTTCAGAGGCAAAATTAAACGTTAAAGGGATAATGCCTCTTGATTTTGTTAATCTCTTATTAGCTAAGCGTGGTGCACATATAACGGGTACAGCAAGAATTGATACAGCTCTTAATGGGTCATTATCAAAGCCACAATTGATAGGAAATATTTCTATAGGCGACGGTAGCTTTTTTGATTCACAAACAAATGTAGGATTAAATAATATAACAATTGAAGGCAAATTGAAAGGTGATCATATCCTTATAGAAAAAGCTTCAGCTTCTTCGTTTGAGGGGGGAGGAATTTCTGCTTCAGGTCGTATCTCTAATGGTCTAGAGACAGATTTGATATTTCATCTTGATAATGCCAATTATAATGATGGTTCTATGATTCTGGCAACATTATCAGGTGAGATGACAATGACAGGTCATTTTTTAAATAGTCTTGTTCTTGGTGGTGATATCATCGTTGAAAAAGCTGAAGTTTTTGTTCCTGATCATTTTAAAAGTGCCAAGTTTCTTGATGTTAGAAATAAGAATTTAACTAAATCGATTCAAACAACACTTGAACGTGCTGATGTTAAGAACACGAACAAAAGCAAAAGCCGTATAGTTACACAAGAATCTTCATCTGTCGTGCTATCAAACATGCGTATTACAGCACGCAATCAATTTTTTGTACGCGGAAAAGGCTTAGATGCTGAACTGGGAGGACGCATTAATCTAGCAGGTCCATTGAATGATGTGCATCCAGTTGGTGAATTTAGAATGATTCGTGGACGTTTTGATATCCTGTCGCAACGTCTTAATTTTGATCAAGGACAAGCGAGTTTTAGTGGTAATCTTAATCCTACGGTTTATTTTGTAACCAACAATAACAGTGGTGATATTCGTGTCACTGTAACTGTAAGTGGGACGGTTGATAATCTTGATATTAATTTTTCATCACAACCAAATTTGCCTCAGGATGAGATTTTGGCGCGTTTGATTTTTAATCGCTCTCTTAATGAATTATCACCATTTCAGATTGCTCAACTTGCAGCAGCAGCGGCTGATCTTGCAGGTAGTTCTAATACATCTTTGTTGAATACTTTACGAACTAAAATTGGACTTGATGATCTTGATGTTATCGTTAATGAGAAGGGGAATACAGGCTTACGTATTGGACGCTACATACACAATAATATTTATTTGGGTTTTGAAGCAGGGTCTGATGGAACGACGAAAGGGACAATTAATTTAGATATTTCGCGTCATCTCAAAGCTAAAGGTGCCATAGGAAATGAACAAAATTCTAGTATAGGTCTCTTTTATGAAAGAGATTATTAAAGATTGAATTTTAAAAAAACAATTTCTTCGTTTTGTCTCTCATTTCTAAATCTGAGGAAGGAGGCATAGACTAGAAATCCTATAAAAGAAGAAGCTTTTTGTTGAGGCGTGAAGAGATATATCTGAAATATTCGATTTTTGTTATGCTATTCTCTAAAGGGACAAAATCTTCACGAAAGATAGTATGTTATTTTGCTGCTATATATTTATTTTAGAGAAGTACCTTACCTTGTTTTCAAGCCCATATCATGCTGTTGCCTAAAGAATGGAGTCTGTGCAATATATTGATTTATAAAGATAATTTATTGTTATTCAACTTGAATTAGAACTTTGCATATCGTACGAATCTCTTTCGTATTGAATCAATCAAAACCATTCGGTTTGTATACTACAAGCGGAGAATCCTGTGTGGATAAAACTATTAAGAAATGACTAAAAATGCCTCTTATGAATCATCTCGAGAGCTAAGAGCTGTCGCAACATTAGGAGTTGGCAGAATAGTGTGAATGGTGCCAGCTTGTTACTCCATAAGCGTAAAGATAGGGCAGCTTAATGGATTTATCATTATACAATTCACGGACGTTATCGCGAAATGGGCTTGGGGAAGACTTTGAGAGAGGTTTCTTTAAAACAAGCAGGTGAATTTGCAACACAATGGCATTCTGTTTTTACGTGAAGGACATGATTCCATTAAAGACCGTCAAAAACGTGAGGCAAGCAGAGAATTCATAAGATATCGATTTTATTGTCAAACGCATTTAAAGCAATATTTTTTAATAATAAAAATTACCTATTATTTTAGATTTTGTTTATTGTGTCTGGAATAAGATCACTTTTCTTATAACGAATAGCTCCCCAAACAGAATACTCCAAAATATAACATTATTGTGTTGCAAGTTTATGTACTTGTTTTAAAGGAACATTTCTCAGTGTGCGCTTGAGTCTATTTCATAAGATTGCTTGTGAAATGGTATAAAGTATCTCTTATGAATGGTATAAAATCTACACTACCGTTATTAATAAAGGTATAAGTATTTACTAAAGCTATAAGCCGGCATTATCATTCTATTTTCCAGCTTCTCATGTTGCTGACAATCTTTTCACTTGAAAGTGTAGAGGTATTTTTATTGCTTATCTTAAGAGTTTTTATGCATATACCAATATCTCTTATGACGTACAACAAGCGCTTTTGATTGATTCATCATAAATATAAAGAAAATTTGCAATAAGCAAATTACATCTTATCTTTTGCATTCAACAAAACAACGAGTAAAGTTTTCATCTAAATCCAAGAATTTTATTTTCAATAAACCATAAATTCTTTACCAATTCTTGATTGAAGTAATGCTTTTTCTTGATAACAAGTCTTTTTTTATAAATGGAGCATTACCTTCTATCCATTTTTTATTTCAAATCTTATTTAAGGATCTAGAAATTAGGGGGTATGTTTTTTGAACTGGATATTATGAAGTTTTTTATAAAACCCATGTTCTTTTGCGAGCAATTCTTTTTGAGTACCTTGTTCAATCAGTTGTCCATTTTGTATGACCACAATTTTATGAGCACGAGCAATCGTTGAAAGGCGATGAGCAATAATGATTGTTGTGCGTCCTTTAGTAAGGTGGTGAATGGCTTCATTAATTTGTGCTTCGGTGTGTGAATCGAGCGCACTTGTTGCTTCATCAAGAATCAGAATTTCACTATCGTGAATCATTGCTCTAGCGATAGCGAGTCGTTGTTTTTGCCCCCCTGAAAGATTACAGCCATTATCACCTATCTGTGTATCATAACCATTTGGCAAACGCATAATAAAGTCATGAGCATTTGCTGCTTTTGCTGCTTCGATAATTTCGTCATCACTAGCCCCTTCTTTTCCAAGCCCGATATTATATTTAACAGTTCCTTGAAAGAGAAAAGTATCCTGTCCTACATAGGCCATCAGGTTTCTCAGAGAGCGAAATGTTGTGTAGCGGATGTCTTGATCATTAATTAATATGCGTCCTTTTGTGGGATCATAGAGTCGCATAATAAGGTTAATAAAGGTAGACTTTCCCGAACCTGATGGTCCCACCAATGCTGTCATTTTCCCAGCTTCTATTTCTAGGTTGATGTCTTTCAATACCATTTTGTTCTCAGTGTATGCAAAAGAAACGTGTTCGAAGCGAATAGCTCCTTGCGTTTTATTCAGATCTTTAGCTTCTTTATGTTCTATAACTGTAAGAGGATGGTCGAGTATTTCAAACATCGTGCGGATATTGACCAATCCAGATTCAATTTTTACACGTACATTTGCTAGTCTTTTTGCGGGCTCATAAGCTAAAAGTAAAGCAACAATAAAAGACATAAATTCACCTTGAACACCTGCGCGTTGGGTTGCAAGGTAACCGGAAAAACAGATAATACCAGCAATGGCAACACCTGTGAGTGTTTCCATAATCGGATTGGTAATAGCTTCGAGTGTTGCAATACTGTTTGTTTGTTTTTCAACATCACAAATGGCTTTGTCCATCCGTTTTTTCATGACTTCTTCTAGTGAAAAGGCCTTGATGATTCGAATGCCAACAGCCGTTTCCTGTACGATTTTGATAATTTCACCAAGTGAAAGGAGCTCTTTTTCCATCAAGCTGCGAACGCGTTTTAAAGCCATTCGAACGCCTAAAAAAGCTAGTGGTCCTACGATTAAAGTAATGGAGATTAACACAAAGTTTTGAATGAACATGACAAGCAACAGACCACTAACGGAAAGCAAATCACGTACAAAAGTTGTGATAATAGTATCAATTATATTACGTACGGCTGTCGCGTTATGAGTTACACGAACAAGAAGATCAGATGAAGTGTTATTATGATAAAAAGAGACTCCTTGTTCCATAAGTCGTGCAAAAATTTTACGCTGTTGTTCAGCAATGATACTATTGCCTGCTTTGTTTAGAAAGTAAGTTTGGAAAAAAGTTGCAACTCCTTTGAGAATAAAGATAAAAGCAATGAAGCTAGAAATCAAAACAATCATAGGAAAATTTTGTGCATCAATAATCTGATTAACAACATCCCGCATAATCCATGCACTGGTTGCTGTGGTACAAGAAATGATGATCATTGAGAAGATAGCTGCACTGTACCAACGCATATGTTTACGAAAATTTTCTCGCAAAAGGCGGATAATAAGATGTTTGTCAAAAGAGGAAATTTGTTTTTTAGCCATGAAGAGCTTCTATATTCTCTCATTATTTTATGCAAGATTGAAACACTCTTAATTAAAAAGCCCCTTAATCTTTTTTACAAAAATAGCTTTTTCTTTCAAGGTTCATCACATCAATTTCACGACGGTGAGAGTGAAGAATGTAGTGCAAAGTTTCTGTGAAAGGTATAACGAAAATTCGTTGTTCATCATTATTTTTAGTTTTCAATAAAAGGTACCGGCGAGTTTCTCTATTGTATTTACCAATTTCCATATTGTGATAGTCTTTGGCACTTGAAATGGTTCACAAAAAACATTTCTGCTTTTTTAATAATTTTATGTATCATCTCCATTTGTGATGTGTAAGCAAACAATTTTGCCGCATTGCATGATAAGAGAGATTGAAATAAGAAGACCTTACAATGTTTGAGCTTTCTCATTAATATGCAAAATAACGAATTCTTCTTATAAATTGATAAAGCATTATTAAACTCTTAAAAGGATTTATACACATTTATAAAACCTTAAAAGCACCACAAAAATTCTATGTGGTGCTTCTAAATTATAGCTATACGCTCATTTGATGAATTGCATGCGAATATTATTCCAATGCAAAACTATTTAGGTGCTATCACCATCATCATTTGCCGGCCTTCAAGCTTTGGCTCCAATTCGATTTTGGCAATTTCACTTGTATCTTCTTTTACACGCTGAAGAAGCTTTAATCCAAGATCTTGGTGAGCCATCTCACGACCACGAAAACGCAAAGTAATCTTTACTTTATCACCATGATCAATAAAGCGATGAACAGCCTTGAGTTTAACTCCATAATCATGGACATCAACATTTGGGCGCATCTTAATCTCTTTGATTTCGATGACTTTTTGCTTCTTACGTGTTTCAGCAGCTTTTTTTTGGGTTTGATATTTTAATTTTCCCAAATCGATGATTTTACATACAGGTGGCTCCGCATTTGGTACAATTTCAACCAAATCAAGTCCCGCATCTGCAGCCATAGCAAGAGCTTCTTGTATCGCAACAACTCCCTGATGTTGTCCCTCATCATTGATAAGCTGAACATGAGGTACCCGAATATCCTGATTTGAACGTGGTCCGTCTTTTTGGGTAGGTGTCATTTTAAACGGTTTACGAATGGTTTATGCTCCTTAAATTTTGATTCAACTACAGTTAATTTAATATACAATTATGTACCTAAAAACAACTATAATTCGTGTTATTTTCATTATTTGATTTATTACTTTTTGGAATGATTTAGATTATAAAAGTTTTTCTCTTAATTTAAAGAAATTGTTTTATAGAGGATAAAAAATCATGGATCAAAATATTCCTTGTCAGTTTTTTTCATTTGAGAACACCGCACTTGCAGTACGCTATCGCAAGGGGCGCCAATCTCCAGGTTTGGTTTGGCTTCCTGGCTATCAATCCGATATGTTAGGAAGTAAGGCAACGTTAGTTGATCAGTTTGCTCAGAAGAATGATTTGTCTTGTTTACGTTTTGATTATTCTGGACATGGAGAATCTGAAGGTGATTTTTTTCAAGGAACAATTTCGCGTTGGGTTAAGGAAAGTTTAGCGACTTTTGAAACCTATTGTGAGGGTCCACAAATTTTGATTGGTTCCTCTATGGGGGGGTGGATTGCGCTAAGGCTTGCAATGATGCTAGCACAGAAAAATAAGAAGCTTGCTGGCATGATATTGATTGCTCCAGCACCTGATTTTACACAAACATTGGTGGAACCAAAATTAGGCCCAGAAGAATGGAAGATTTTGGAGGAGAAAGGCTATATTGAACGACCTGCAGTTGATGATACAGAGCCAATGCCCTTTACAAAAACATTGATTGAAGATGGGCGCGAAAATTGTGTTATGAAAGGATGCATTGATGTTGGATGTCCAGTCCATATTCTACAAGGGATGGAAGATGAAGATATCCCCTATCAGCATACATTGACTTTACTTGATCATTTACCTCTCCATGATGTAACATTGACACTTGTTCGTGATGCGGATCATCGCTTTTCTCGTCCACAAGATTTAGATTGCCTTGAAACAGTATTGAGATCTTTTATTAATCAGATTAATGCAAAGTAAGGGGTACATTTATTGATGAAGATAAAAATATATGAGCATTTCTAAACAGCATTTTATTTTTTCTGAGCGCTCTGTACCTGTACGGGTGCGGGAAAATAAGTATGCGCGCCGTCTTACCTTACGTATTGATGCCAGAAGTCAGGAGATTTGTGTAACAACACCACCAGCAATAAATCTCTATGCGGTTGAAAATTTTATTGAAAAGCATCGATCTTGGATTGAGGCACGTCTTGCTCATGTACAAATCTCTCATAAAAATGCTTATCTCAAAGAGGGGGCGACAATTCCCTTATTGGGTGTTTCTCATACCATAAAGCATAGAGAGGGACGTGGGGTAACAGAAATCATTACAGCAGATGCGGAGCAAGGGCCTGAAATTATTGTTTATGGTCAATTAGAATATCTCCCAAGACGCATTGCTGACGTTTTGAAAAAACAAGCGGCGCTTATTATAACGCCTTTGGTGGCACATTATGCTCATCAGGTAGAGCGTAAAGTCAAATCCATTTGTTATAAAGATACGAGAAGTCGTTGGGGCTCTTGTTCAATCGATAAGCGTCTTTCTTTTTCTTGGCGCCTTATTATGGCACCAAAAGAAGTTGTTGAGTATGTTGTTGCCCATGAAGTTGCTCATCTTGTTGAAATGAATCATGGGCCAAGATTTTGGGCTCTTTGTGAAGAGCTATGTCCTGATAGTAAAACATATCGTGCTTGGTTGAAAGAAAATGCTCCTAGACTGCATGCAATTAATTTTGATTCATATAATTTAGAGGCGTAAAAAACTTTCAAATGAAGGCAATATTTAACGGAACTTTTTGTTGAGTGTTTTGTTGAGTGTGTGCTTGCTCATGTATAATGAGGAAGCCATTGAAGCTCTCAGCACGATTGTTCTCCCCTGCTTGGTTTGCTGAGTGTCTTCAATGTTTTGCTTTATCTTTTTTGTAATTCAGCGTAATAACCCTAAGTTCCGATGACTTATAAAAAAATGGGAAGGTTTTTTATGTCTGTTCTTACAGATCCACTTCAGCTATTACAGGCACTTATTCGTTGTCCTTCTGTTACACCTCATGAAGCAGGGGCTTTATCAACTTTGGAACAATTTTTGAAAAAAATGGGATTTCACGTCGATCGCCCTGTTTTTACGGATAAAAATACAGATAATGTTGAAAATCTTTATGCAAAAATGGGGAGTGAAGGACCCCATCTTATGTTTGCGGGTCATACGGATGTCGTACCGCCAGGTGCATTGGAAGATTGGACTTACCCACCTTTTGAAGCTGTTATAGATCAGGGGAAATTATATGGGCGGGGTGCTGTTGATATGAAGGGTGGTATCGCTTGTTTTATTGCGGCTCTAGCGCGAGTTCTTGAGAAACGACCCATTAAAGGAAGGGTAAGCCTTTTAATTACTGGTGACGAAGAGGGGCCTGCTGTTAATGGTACGGTAAAACTTCTCAAGTGGGCAGAAAAAAAAGGCGAAAAATGGACTGCGGCTCTTGTGGGAGAACCAACAAGCGTAAAGACTGTTGGTGATATTATCAAAATTGGTCGCCGCGGATCGATTTCTGGTGTCATTACCGTGAAGGGTCGTCAAGGTCATGTTGCTTTTCCAGAGAGGGCTGCCAATCCCTTGCCTTTGGCAAGTAAGCTTATTCAAGCATTGACACAAATCGTCTTAGATAAAGGGACAGAAAATTTTCAACCCAGTAATTTAGAGCTAACAAGCATCGATACCGGTAATTTAGCGGTCAATGTTATCCCAGCGCAGACAACAGTTCATTTTAATATACGCTACAATGATCTTTGGACAAAAGAAACACTGATGAAGGAAATTGAAAAGCGTCTTGCTTTGGTGCAATCAAAAAACAATGGTGATCAATATCCCTCTTATCAGCTTGAATGGATTCCAAGTTTAGGAGATGTTTTTTTGACCAAAAATGATAAACTCATTCAAACTTTATCCAATGCTATTAAAAGTGTAACAGGGAATATACCAGAATGTTCCACTTCTGGTGGTACTTCAGATGCGCGATTTATTAAGGATTATTGCCCAGTGGTTGAATTTGGCTTACCAGGGCAAACGATGCATATGGTAGATGAGTGTGTAGCCCTTGATGCAATGGAAACACTTACTACTATTTATGAGCGTTTTATTATTGAATTTTTTGCATAAAGAAAAGGTTGCTGGTTCAAAAATACCTTTATCTTGTTGTGCCATAAGATATTGCCATTTATGGTGTGGTGATACGAGACTCGTAAAACTTAATATATTAAGTAGTCTTAGAGTAAGTAATGAATATTCTTAAGTTGGGATTCTTGCCTGTAGAGTCTTTAAGTTAAGTGAATTACATAATTGAAAAGCCAAAAGAGACCTGCTTGAAGAAGCAGAACTGTTTAGACCATATTGGATTGAAAATATTCGTTCTTTAAGGTGTAGAAAGGCGGTGCAATCATATATGGAAAACAATGAATATTATATCATCATTGTGTAGTGACAGGTTGAAGCCATGAAGACACACAAAAACATGCTGCTATTGTAAAAAGTTCGTACAACATAAATGCGCTCATTCACAGCTCATGTTTTAATATGGTTTCTGAGCTCTCACAAAAGGCACTTCTTGTTCCAATTAGACTCTCTTAGAATAAAGACTATAGGAAAAGCGCTTTAAGTTTATTTTATTTCATATATTTTGCTCTGCTTTTTTTGTCCCCAAGAACTTCCGTTGCAATATCATTACGAGATAGAAGGTGAGGTTATTTAATCAGCTTTAATATTGGTTATGATAAAGGTACACAGAAATTCTTTTGTAGCATCACGTTGACTTCTTTAGCCAAGGATTGTCCTAGTATTATTCTCAATTTTTTAATTAAATAACTTTAAAGGACGCGTATAGACACTTATAAGCATATACGCATACAAGTAAGATCATATGAGATTAACATCGTTTCACTCGCTAACAAAGCAATACCGATTCATATTTAGTATATTTGTCATTTGAGTGCATTATTTGTTTAGTAAAGCTCATGATGTTGCTGTTACCTATAAATTAATACCGATCATACGGCCGCGTATCTCAAATAAATATTGGTTCAGTATTTTTTGCGATAACAGCTTTTACATGCCAGAATAGGATAAAAGCATTGTGTATATCTATTTTTTATAATCTCTGAAACAGACATACAAACATAACCTCATTGAGGGAAAATATAAAAGGTATAAAGGTGAAAATCAGCGTGCTTTTTTTACTTTCTTTTTTATTCGGCTTTACGGTTTTCAAAAGTAACTAGAGTAATATCTTTTTAAATAATCAGAGACTGATGCATGGCTTCATGCTTATTTCTCTGGTTCTTTAAATGGTGCCACGATTTCATAAAGAACAATACATTATCGTATTATGCATTCACATACTTGTTTTAAAGAAATTTTCTCAATGTTTGTCACATTTGTGCTACTACGGTGCTTATGAATGTTGTAATATAAAATCTATAATGCCTCCCCATCTTTATGTTTATGAAAAATAAAGTTAGAGCACCATACACTTTCTAGCTCAAAATATTGCAATAGCTTTTAGCACTTAAGAGTGTTCATAAGAGGCCTTTTTACTCCTTTTTTATAGTTTTTATCCACATGCTTCTCCCTTTTTAAGGTGTAAGCAAATGGCGGTAACTAGCTTGCTATAAATAGTTTTGAAATGAGAGAATCTCACGATATTCTAATCTCACCTTTGCTGTGAAAAATGATAATTATGATTAAAATAAGTATGTTGTTATAAAAACTTTAGTTTGCGAGTTGGCTGATGATGTGATCAAGAACAATACGTCCTTTGGTTGTTGCTTTTAAGCGTTGGTTATCCACCATTTCTATCAATTCTTGGTGTTGTAAATCGATCAGTTTTTCCATTGGAATGCGTTTAGGGCTTAAGGTTTCATAGCGTATAAGTTCTAAGCCTTCGCAAAGGCGTAATCCCATAAGGAGCATTTCATTTGCCTGTTGTTCAGTGGTTAAATGTTCCGTTTCAATACAGCCATGTCCTGTTGTTTCTACCAAATTAAGCCACTGTTCGGGATGCTTTTCATTTATTGTGACATAACGTTCGCGGTTTTCAAGGTGTGATGACAATGTTTTTGAACAGAAAGAGGAATGATTCGGTGTATGCTCAATGAAACGTCCATGTGCTCCTGGACCAAAGCCTGCATATTGGTGATAACGCCAATAAAGAAGATTGTGTGCTGATTCGGCACCGGGCATTGCATGGTTTGAGATTTCATAGGCAGGAAGTCCATGTAGTGCCGTTATTTCTTGAGTAAGATGATACAGATCTGCTGCTAGCTCTGATGGGGGAAGGATAAGTCTTCCTGCATCATGAAGCCGTTTAAAGGCGGTTCCTTCTTCGATCGTCAATTGATAAAGAGAAAGATGGTCCGCTGCTAAATCAATTGCTTGTACAAGTTCAGATTTCCATTGTTCAAGGGTTTGTTCGGGGCGGGCATAAATGAGATCAAAAGATAAACGTGGAAAAATTTGCCGTGCTAAAGTAATAGCGCAAAGAGCTTGTTCCACATTATGGAGTCGGCCAAGTTTGCGCAATACTTTATCATTGAGCGCTTGTATCCCTAGAGATAAGCGATTAACACCTGCCGCACGGTATCCACGAAAGCGCTCTGCTTCCACACTGGATGGATTAGCTTCTAATGTAATTTCAACTTTATCATCGACTACCCATTTTTTTGCAAGTGCTTGCAATAGGGCATCGACAGTTTGCGGCTCCATAAGAGAAGGGGTTCCTCCACCAATAAAAATACTTGTAATATGGCGTGGGCCTATTTTGTGGTATTGCGTTTCTATTTCGCGCTTAAAGGCGGTGACAAAACGTGGTTGATCAACACCATGGATGCGAACATGCGAATTAAAGTCACAATAAGGACATTTAGCTGCACAAAAGGGCCAATGAATGTAAATGCCAAAAGGTTCATTCATGAGAATGCTAAAAGGTTTTCTGCCAAAAGTTTGAAAGCACGTGCGCGATGTGAAAGAGGGGGAATATCATTACATTTCCAGTTGTGTTTTTGCTCTGTTGACATTTCTCCAAAGGTATTTTCATATCCATCGGGTAAAAAAATAGGATCAAAACCAAAGCCTTTGTCTCCCCGTGGAGGCCAAATGAACGTTCCTTCAACGCATCCGCGGAAGTAATCTGCATGAGCATCAGGCCATGCAATGCAAATGACGGATATAAAACGGCATTTCCGTTGGTTTTTTTCTCGTGCTCCGACTTTTTGGAGTTCATTTTCTATTTTTTTCATAGCTTTTGGAAAATTACGTGTACCATCGGCTTGAATTGCCCAATCAGCGGTATAAACGCCTGGCGCACCCTCCAATGCATCTACCTCTAAGCCTGAATCATCAGAGAGGGCAGGAAGTCCTGTCTTTTTTGCTGCTGAAAAAGCTTTAATATAAGCATTTTCTTCAAATGTTTTTCCTGTTTCTTTTGGTTCTGGCAAGCCCAGTTCTTTTGCCGATTGTATTATTAAACCGAAAGGCGTAATTAAAGTAGTGATTTCATGCAATTTTCCGGTGTTATGTGTAGCAATGACAAGTTTTTTATCTGCTATGCTTCTCATATAGATTTCTCCAAAAATGAAAGGGGAATTATTTTTGTGCTAAAAACGGTTTAAATGCTCATACACACACATTCTGCTTGCTCTAAAGGGTGAAATTTTCTATTTACAGCGGTTTTTAATCAAGCTAGATTCTCTTGACAAGTCCCTACAGCAGACCACTTTACAGATCAATTCTTAATCTTAAATATTTCTCACACACTCTAACAAAAATATTTCCTGCGTAATTTATCAAGCATCACTCTGAAAGGTAGCATTTTACAGCTCAATAGGATAATATGTTTTTATACTACTTTAGACTATTTGACCAAACCTTGGCAAAACTTATATAAGAGATGAGGATTTTAAAAGTAGTGAAACAATTGTGATGAAGCACAAAACTATTGATAATGAACTAAAATATCTTGATGAACGTTCGCGTGATATTTTTCGCCATATTGTTGAAGCTTATCTTAATGATGGTGAACCTGTAGGATCACGTAATCTTTCGCGGCTTTTACAACAGACATTATCGCCTGCGACGATTCGCAATGTGATGAGTGATCTTGAACACCTCGGTTTGATTTATGCACCACATGTTTCTGCGGGTCGAATGCCAACACAATCAGGTTTACGCTTTTTTGTTGATGCATTTATGGAAGCGGGTGATTTGCCAAACGAAGAGCGAGAAAATATTGAAATGCAAGTCAAAGAGGCTGGTCATGCACAATCGGTTGAACATTTTCTTGTTCAAGCAAGCCGAGTTCTTTCAGATCTTTCACGTGGGGCAGGGCTTGTTTTAGCAACAAAACAAGAAGGAACATTGAAACATATTGAATTTGTGCGCCTTGATAGGGAGCACGCTCTTGCCGTTTTGGTGACTCAACAAGGTGAAGTTGAAAATCGTATTGTTCATTTACCAGAAGGGGTTACCCATGCACAATTGACGGAAGCAACGAATTTTCTCAATGCCCATATTCAAGGGCGTACATTGAGTGAAGCTAAAGGGGAAATTGCCCGCTTATGCGCAGAAACAAGGGCCGCACTTGATGATTTATCACATCATCTTGTTGAAACGGGATTAGCTCTTTGGGGAGGAGAAGATGCTGATCATAAAATACACCTCATTGTTCGCGGGCGTAGCAATTTACTTGAAGATGTGAAAGCAGAAGAAGATTTAGAACGGTTACGCCATTTGTTTGATGATCTTGAAACGCGCGAGAGTATGGCACAGCTTCTCGATTTAACGGATGAAGGTTCTGGGGTTAGAATTTTTATTGGTTCAGAAAATAAGTTATTTTCACTTTCTGGTTCTTCTTTAGTTGTAGCACCTTATCGAGATTCACAACAAAGAGTCATTGGTGCTTTAGGTGTTATTGGTCCTACACGGCTTAATTATGCAAGGATTGTGCCCATGGTTGATTATACAGCTCAACTTGTGTCACAGTTATTGCGTTAAAACGATGCAAGTAAGTATTTGTACTATAAAAGCTCATTGTATTATATACATCGCTACCCCTTGATTTTTGTCTGTAGAATTTCGATATCGAGAATAACGAATCTTATGAAGGAATAAAATTTTTATGTCTGATGAAAAAAACAAATTTACTGACGCTTCATTTGAAAATTGTGATTTAAAAAATCCAGCTGATCGTAATACACTTAAACAGGCAGCCGATGAATTTTTAAAAACACATAAAACAGAGGAACACGAAGTCGTTGAAACAGAAAGCAATGAGGTTAGTGATCTTTTAGCGTCTTTGCAGGATGAAAATAAAGAACTGAAAGATCAGCTTTTACGTCTTGTTGCAGATATGGAAAATCTTCGACGCCGTACTATGCGAGATGTGGCGGATGCAAGAGCTTATTCCATTGCTAATTTTGCACGGGATATGTTATCGGTTTCTGACAATCTCAATCGTGCTTTGGAAGCTATTCCAGAAGGTGCACGGGAGAGTGATGCTGGTTTGAAATCATTGGCAGAAGGCGTTGAAATGACTGAACGTGCCATGATGGCAGCATTAGAACGTCATGGGGTGCAAAAAATTCATCCAGAGGGGCAAAAATTTGATCCTCACTTTCATCAAGCGATGTTTGAAATTCCCAATGCTGATGTTCCAGATAATACTGTTCAACAAGTGGTTCAGGCAGGTTATATTATCGGGGAAAGGGTACTACGTCCAGCTATAGTGGGTGTAGCTAAAGGAGGAGCAAAAGAAGCTTCTGTTGAAGCTGATTCGGCTTAAAACACATCAATAATAAATCTCCAACATAAAATGCAGTATTCCCTGCAATTACACATATATGAAGTCTTTTCTTAAAGGGTTTTTAAAGGGTGTTATAAACACCCTTTTATCTTTGAAGCGCCCAACTTCCTTTTACAATATAGGGAGCCTTATTTAAGGGAGAGGCCGATAACAATAAAACAAAATGATCAACTTCAAAAGGAGGGACAAAAAAATCATCTTGAAAAGATAGATAAGAAGAAAGATCTTTAAGATTAATATCAAATATTCGTGCAAGAGTGATATGCGGAATAAACAGTCTTTCATCAGGCTTTAACTCTAATTTATTCCGAATATATTGCATCTTTTCATGTAAAAGAGTAAGCTTTTCACAAGGTTCAATGCGAACCACAAGAGAATGAGGAGCATTTTCTGAACCAAAAACTTCAAAACCTTTTATCTGTAGCGTAAAAGAAGGAAGTTCTATAGTGTTAAAGGTATGCATAATTTCATCTGCTAAGGAGCTTTCAACTTCGCCAAAAAAAGATAAGGTGACATGAAAATTTTGCGGGTTGATCCATTGCGCTTTTGGTAAGCCATTTTGCAATGATACGAGGGCTTTTGTTGTTTGTTGAGGAATCTGAAGAGCACTAAATAGACGACCCATGATATTATCTCCTTATAATGAAAGATGCTATCCCAAGCGCAATATAGATAATAAGGGCGGGGCACGTACCACAGAAAACAAGGCAATAGTATAGAAAAAGAATGTCTAAAAAATGCTTACTATAATTATGGTCGTACAAAGCTTATTCGTTTTAAGAAAATGGTTATGATATTGATAAGAATTGCGTTTTCAGGATCTGTATCACAATGATGTGCAATGGAAGATTACTTGTGTATTATAAAGGCTACAAAGTTAGCAGAAAATAAGAAAAGTTGATAGATTTTTGATGTGCGAAATTATTTTGACATTTATCTTTAGCCTAAAATAAAGCATACTTTAATACAAGGTGAAGAGTTCTCTTTTCTGTAAAAATTTAATTATATGATTAAGTCGGGGAATAGCCATAATACGCAAAACTATTCAAATTGGTCAAATAATGTTAGGAAAGGAAGAAAAAAATCGAGCATAACAAAATTACTATAAGCTTTTACATTTATGATCATTATGCCAATCTATAATGGATATGAATATTGGTATAAAAGCGGGAAGAGAAATTAAAATTCAAAATAATGATCGAAAGTTCCTATTTTCTAAGAATTATCATCTTTGTTTATGATGAAAAAGCACTAGTTTTCCTCTCCAAAGTTGTTATTGATGAGCTTTTCAAGAGCATTAAGAGCATCTGTTGCTTCTGGTCCTGAAACACGAATGGTGAGGTTGCAACCGGATGAAGCCGCTAGCATCATAAGTCCCATAATTGATGATCCGCCAACAATTTTCCCGTCCTTTTCAACTTCAACAGTAACATTAAAATTGTCAACAGTTTGTACAAATTTTGCAGAAGCACGTGCATGCAACCCACGTTTATTACAGATATTGAAATGACGACTTATACATGGGAGGGTATCTTTGGAAAACATTGGTATTTTATTATCCGCTATAAAATCATACTTGGTACATTAATATATTTACGCCCTGCTTCTTGTGCTATTCTTAACGCGTCTGATAATGAAATATCAGGACATTTGCGAATAGAAATTAGTTTAATAAGCATGGGCAAATTAACACCCGCAATCATTTCAACGCGTCCTTTTTCAATAGCAGGAATAGCTATATTTGATGGTGTTCCACCGAACACATCTGTTAATATGATGACGCCATGATCCGTATCTGTATCGGTTACTGCGGCTATAATATCACCTCGGCGCTGATCTATATCGTCATCGGGATAAACGCATATTGTTGCGAACTTTTCTTGTACTCCAACAACATGTTCCACGGCATGTAAAAATTCGACAGCCAGCTCACCGTGCGTTACAAGCACGAGTCCAATCATTTACGCAAACTCCTGTTAACTAATAAGACCCAACCATAGTTGGTGGGAAAGACATTGTACAAGGCTTTATCTTGCTGCCAAGAAAAATTTGCAAAAAAAAGGCAAAAATTGTGATTTTTTTATCTTTAGAAAAAAATTAGACAGATTTTTGCCATATTTTTCTAAACAAAAATGCTTCAATAGCTTGACAAATGGCTGTACAATCGGCTTCACGAAGAGAGGGAAGTTTTAAAAGAGGAATGTGCAAATTTTCAAATTGAAAAGTTTTATTTGTGGAAAAACGTTCATATTCCGGACCGAGAAAAATAACACAATCGATAGTTGTGTGCTTTTTGAATTCTATCATATAAAGACCAACGCCACGAATCTCGATGCCGCCCTCTAAATTATCGGGAGTGTATCCGTGAAGCTTTCCATTTTCCGCACGCAACATTGTATAATCATCACTGATAAGCTTCGCTTCACGTTTTGACCACTCAGCGCGGTCAAGCAAAGAAAGGGTGATGGTTGATTTTCCTGATCCCGATGGACCTATAATTAACAGCCCCTTGCCGCCCAGTTGAAGGCAATTTGCGTGGAGTATTTCACATTTTGTTTTCATGCCTTTTACTTTGGATAAAAGATTTATTTAGCAAGCGGAAGCATAATAGTAAAACGTGCACCAGTTTTACACTTCCCAAGTGTAGGATCGATAATATTTTCGGCTGTAATTGTCCCATTATGAGCCTCGATGATTTGCCGACTAATAGAAAGGCCAAGTCCAGAGTTTTGTCCAAAAGCATCTTCATTTGGTCGATCTGTATAAAAACGTTCAAAAATGCGTTCAATATTTTCTGAACGAATACCTGGGCCATTATCTTCAATGGTTAAAATAAGGGTTGAAGCATGACTTTTCATAGTAATGCAAATTTTGCCACGATTCCGAGGAATAAAAGAACGCGCATTTTCAAGAAGATTTGAAATCACTTGTCCTAAACGAAGTTCATGTCCCAATACAAGATAAGCTTTTCCATGAGGACGTGGGACAATATTAAGGCTTATATCAATAGTTTGCGTATTACGATACACTTCCTGAACAGCATGAACAAGACTTTCCAAAAGCGGTGTCATATCAACAATCTCTGCGGTTTCTCGTGCAAGCTCTGCATCGAGTCGCGATGCATCAGAAATATCTGTAATCAACCGATCAAGGCGGCGCACATCATGTTGAATAATTTCCAGCAATTTTTCTTGTGCTTCTTCATTTTTAGCCAGAGGGAGCGTTTCAACAGCACTGCGTAGAGAGGTGAGAGGATTTTTTAATTCGTGGCTTACATCAGCAGCAAAGCGTTCAATGGCTTCAATACGCATATAAAGGGCATTGGTCATATCACGAATAGAAGTTGAAAGGTGACCAATTTCATCTTCACGCATTGAAAAATCAGGAATTTCTACACGCTGATTATTACCATTACGCACTCGATTAGCCGAGGCAGATAATTTACTTAATGGATGGGCAATCGTATGGGCCAAAAAGAGAGAAAGAACCAAAAGTACGCTACCTACAACGGCAAAAACTTTAAAGATAACCAGTCTTTCGCCTTTTACAATGTTATCAATATCGGAACCAGTGGTTGAAAGAAGAAGAGCTCCAACCACTGCGCGATAGCGTTGAACAGGAACGGCAACAGAAACAATTAATTGCCCTTGTCTGTTGCGTCTTTTAGCCGTAGCAAGAGATCCGTTTAATGCGCGGTACACTTCTGGATAAGCAATACCACTGGTTTTTGTTTGTTCTCTGTCAAGAGCAATACCTTTGCCATAAAATGCGCTTGAATACCATGAAGTAAGGCGATCCCACATGTTTTGTTCTGTTTTAAGTGGGGGTAAATCATAACTAAAAACTTCTCCACTAGAATAAAGAACGCGCGAATCAAGAAGGAGAGTAGCATCACGATCATAGATACGTGCTCTTGTCGTTTTAGGTGTAATAAGACGCCGTAAAAGAGGGGCAACTTGCTCAGGGTTAATAGGAAAATCCCAAGAATCGGTTGATTGAGGAGCGGGTGTAACGCTTTCACCAGTCTGTAACTCTAAGAGTTTTTGAGGGTCAATGAGGATAGAATTTGTATCTACTGTTGCAGAAGCAGCAATAGCCCCAGCAATAATTTTTCCTTGGGTACATAAACTTTTGATTTTTGCTTCAATTAAACCATCGCGAAATTGGTTAAGGTATAAAATGCCTGTAACTAAAACGGCAAGAGCAGCAATGTTTAATATAACAATGCGACGTGTGAGGCTGGAAAAAAGCAATTGTCTAAAGAGACGTTGTGTTCGAAGATGCAAACGAGCGAACATAAGAAATGGCGTTGAGGATGTACCATTAACGGTTGTTTTTTGTAAAGTTTCCAGTTGAGAATTGTCTGTCATCGATTTGATTGCCATTCAAATTTTTGCGACAAAGTAGTTTTATACCTCGTGGAAACGATAACCTACACCATAAAGTGTTTCAATCATTGCAAAATCATCATCCACTTGTTTAAACTTTTTACGCAGACGTTTAATGTGACTATCAATGGTGCGATCATCTACGTAGACTTGATCACTATAAGCAGCATCCATTAAAGCATCACGACTTTTTACAACTCCTGGTCTTTGTGCTAAGGTTTGCAGAATCAAAAATTCCGTAACGGTTAAAATAACAGGTTTATCTTTCCATGTACAGGTGTGGCGTTCTTGATCCATCACAAGATCTCCGCGTTTGAGAGAAGAGGTGGAAGAAGTTCCTGTAGAAAGCGGTTGGTTACGTGCATTAGAACGGCGTAAAATAGCTTTCACGCGTTCAATAAGAAGACGTTGGGAGAAAGGTTTAGTAATAAAATCATCAGCTCCCATTTTGAGACCAAATAATTCATCAATTTCATCATCTTTAGAGGTAAGAAAAATAACTGGAAGATCAGATTTTTGACGCAAACGACGCAAAAGTTCCATCCCATCCATTCGGGGCATTTTAATATCAAAAATAGCTAAGTGTGGAGGGTGAAGTGTGAGACCCTTGAGTGCAGATGCTCCATCTGTATAGCTTTCAACCCGATATCCTTCTGTCTCAAGCGCAAAAGATAAAGATGTCAAAATATTGCGATCATCATCAACAAGTACAATCGTTTGCGTGATTGTTGGTGTATCTTTCATGGTTTCTTAGACCTTTCTATTGCTGTGGTAGCAAATTACCCACACTTATTTATATGGGAGTTCATATTTTTTTTGCAAAACAAATATGATACAAATTGTAGCAAAGTAAAAAACCTTTTGTCATTACTGTAAAATCTTGTTTTGCTTTCATAATTTATAATGTTTCTACGTCTATTAAGATCCCTTCATTTGAGAGAAAATTTTCATAAAGGCTTTTTTTATCAAGGTTTATTACAAAGTTTATTATTGTATTTGTCTCATAATTGAACAGATGTAGTTTTGATTGTTGAAGTTTAGAAAATCTGCCTATGTGTTTTAAGAGCAAAGAAAAGAATGTGGCAATATATGCACAAAAATTTGTTTCTGCTACACGAAAGGAGGTCGTAATGGGATTTTTTAATTTTATTAAAACCGTAGGGGAAAAGTTAGGTATTGGGGACCATGAACCAAAAGAAAAGGATTTTAAGAGAGCATTTGATCATTTTCAACTCGGTACAGAAAAAGTCAATATTCAAGTTGAAGACGGGAAAGCTATTTTAAGCGGTGAAGTTCCAGATAGGGAAACACTTGAAAAAGCACTGCTGGTTGTTGGCAATTCACAAGGTATCTCTTCTGTAGATGTTAATCAATTAAAGGTTATAGATACAACGCCTAGAAAAACTTCTCGCTTTTATGAGGTTAAATCTGGTGATAATCTTTGGAAAATTGCTGAAGAGGTTTATGGAAAAGGGCAAGGTAATAAAAACACATTTATTTTTGAAGCCAATAAGCCAATGCTAAAATCTCCCGATAAAATTTATCCTGGACAAGTTTTACGTATTCCTGAAATTGACCATAGTTAATTCATCAAAGGGGATAATTTTTTACTGATGGCATTAAACAAAAAATAAAGAAGCGTAAAAAATTTCACGCTTCTTCATTTTATAAAGTGTGTATTTATAATAAAAGGAGCTTAGTGAACAGGAGAGGATTTAGAAGGTGATGGTACTTTCATAGCGTTTACAGAGAAATCAACATCAATGGTTCCTGCTTTCTCAAATGTTAATTTTGCGCTAATTTTATCACCTAACTTAAATGGTTGTGAAAGCCCCATGAACATAATATGATCACCGCCAGGCTTAAGCGTGATTTCGCCATTTCCCGGAATTTCAATGCCATTGTGCATTTTTTCCATTTTCATAATATCATTAACGACAGCCATAGAGTGTATCTCTGTTGTTTTTACTCCGTTTGTGGAAATAGAAACCAAACGGTCTGGGGTATTACTGTGATTAATAATGTAGAGATAACCGCTACCAACTCTTATACCTCTAGGTGTTTCGCGTGTCCAAGGATTGAGAATTTCTATGTCGCCAAGTTTATATTGCTGAGCACCTGCTGGCAAGGTTATACCAGCAAAGAGAAGAGCACACACGATATTTATGATAACCTTTTTGTATGGATATTGTGTATGTATTATATTCTTAAAGATGAGATTTGTTATTTTTTTAATAATAGATGTCATCATTGATTTACCCTCCTTCATAAGATTCACACTTTGAATATTTTTATTTTAGCAGAGCTTTTATTTAAAATAAAAGAAAGAAATGCTAAAATGAAATTGATTTGAATATAAAAATCATAGAATTCTTGAAATTTAAAAGAAGACAGTAAGATTTACAATGACAACACACCTCTTAACGCTTCCGTGTTCATCTCATAAATAGTATTTGCAAATGGTATAAAATCTATGATGCACTACTATTTTACTTAATGAAGATATAATACAGAACAATCATCAACTACTTTACCAATTTTAATATTATGACAGCTCTTGGCATTTTAAAGCGTTTATACAGAGGTATTTTTATATATTTTCAAAGTTCAAAATTATACAGTTAAGAAAAAACGCTTTAGATGAATTTAAAGCACAGATTTCAAATAGCCGCAAACAATGAGACCGTTAGAAGGAGAATTTTTAAAAGGAGATCGATAGATAATACCTTTACTGATATGAGCATTAGATATGATGACTATTTTAGTCCAAGGAAAATTTATAATATTTGTGATATAAATTATTCGCCTTTTAAAAAGCTTTTACGTGAGTATGATTTTATCAATGATGAGAAGATCAAGAGCGAGAGTGCAATCATTCTTTTATTTTTTAATTTTTATAGAAAGATATATTTTTTGAGAATTGCAAGAAAAATATATTATGCTCTCAAGTCTCTCATAAATATGGTATTTATGGGTCATTAGAGTGCCTATTTTAAAATAAATTTTTTATTTTGGAGATGTTTCTCTCATTATTCTCTTGTAGCAATAAAAGCCTGTTCTTATATACGAGGCAGCAAGGCTTGTTGCGACTTGCAGTTTATTATTATTTATATTGCTTGAAGCAATATACGGGCTTTAGGTGTTATGAGGAGCTATCTTAAAAAGATGCTTTATGAAGGTTGAGGTAGCTTGCTGAATGGAGATTATAATATGGCAAAAGTAATTGGTATTGATTTGGGGACAACGAACTCTTGTGTGGCTGTTATGGATGGCAAAAACGCAAAAGTTATTGAAAACTCAGAAGGAGCGCGAACAACACCTTCCGTTGTTGCCTTTACTGATGGGGGGGAGCGGCTTGTTGGGCAGCCTGCTAAACGGCAGGCGGTGACAAATCCTGAAGGGACAGTTTTTGCAGTTAAACGTTTGATAGGGCGCCGTTTTGATGACCCTATGGTTGAAAAAGATAAAGCGCTTGTTCCTTATAAAATTGTTAAAGGTGACAATGGTGATGCATGGGTTGAAGAGGCGGGAAAGAAATATTCTCCGTCACAAATTTCAGCTATGATTTTGCAAAAGATGAAGGAAACAGCAGAATCTTATCTTGGTGAAAAAGTTGAACAAGCCGTTATTACGGTTCCTGCTTATTTTAATGATGCGCAACGTCAAGCCACGAAAGATGCAGGTAAAATTGCTGGACTTGAAGTTTTACGGATTATTAATGAGCCAACTGCTGCTGCTTTAGCTTATGGTTTGGACAAAAAAGACGGAAAGACAATAGCTGTTTACGACCTTGGTGGTGGTACATTTGATATTTCAGTCCTTGAAATTGGAGATGGCGTTTTTGAAGTTAAATCAACCAATGGGGATACGTTTTTAGGGGGTGAAGACTTTGATATGCGCTTGGTCGGTTATTTTGCAGATGAATTCAAAAAAGAGCAAGGAATTGATCTGAAAAATGATAAACTCGCTTTACAGCGCTTAAAAGAAGCGGCAGAAAAAGCAAAAATTGAGCTTTCTTCGTCACAGCAAACAGAAATCAATTTACCATTTATCACGGCAGATCAATCCGGTCCCAAGCACTTAACAATGAAATTGACTCGGGCAAAATTTGAATCTCTGGTTGATGATTTAGTGCAGCGTACCATCGAGCCTTGTAAAGCTGCGTTGAAAGATGCTGGATTAAAGGCTGGTGAAATTGACGAAGTTGTTTTAGTGGGTGGTATGACACGTATGCCCAAGATTCAGCAAGTTGTGCAGAGCTTTTTTGGCAAGGATCCCCACAAAGGCGTTAATCCTGATGAAGTGGTCGCAATGGGTGCTGCCATCCAAGGAGGTGTATTGCAAGGCGATGTCAAAGATGTATTGTTGCTAGATGTAACACCTTTATCTTTGGGTATTGAAACCTTGGGTGGGGTTTTCACACGCCTTATTGAGCGCAATACCACTATCCCGACGAAAAAATCGCAAGTTTTTTCGACAGCTGATGATAACCAGAGTGCTGTGACGATTCGTGTTTTTCAAGGTGAACGGGAAATGGCAAGTGATAATAAGTTATTGGCTCAATTTGATCTTGTTGGTATTCCTCCAGCCCCACGTGGTATACCTCAAATTGAAGTTACTTTTGATATCGATGCGAATGGTATTGTTAATGTTTCAGCCAAAGATAAGGGAACAGGTAAAGAGCATCAAATTCGTATTCAGGCATCAGGTGGTTTAAGTGATGCTGATATTGAAAAAATGGTAAAGGATGCAGAAGAGCACGCGGCTGAGGATAAAAAACGCCGTGAAGGTGTTGAAGCTAGAAATCAAGCGGAGGCTCTTATTCATTCAACTGAAAAGTCGCTCAATGAATATGGCGATAAAGTATCAGCTGAAGAAAAGGGACAGATTGAAACAGCAATATCTGATTTGAAATCTGCGCTTGAAGGCAGTGATACGGAAGAAGTAACAACAAAGATGCAAAAATTAGCAGAAGTCAGTATGAAGCTTGGACAGGCTATGTACGAAGCCTCACAAGCAGCGAGCGCTGACACTGAAACAGAGGCAAAGAATGATGATGTTGTTGATGCTGATTTTGAAGAAGTTAATGATAAGAAGAAATAGTGTCAGCATATGTGTTGATTAATTGATAAACCCGGCCTTTGAAATATAAGGCTGGGCTTTATTATTTGAGATAAGTTGCAACTTTGTTGCTAAAAATATAAATTAAAAGCAATATTATCCATAAAGATGGATGACAGAAAAATTATCAGGAATACATGATGAAGGTTGACTATTATGAAATTCTTGGCGTGACTCGCGAATGTGATGATAAAAAGTTGAAATCTGCTTTTCGTAAGTTGGCAATGCAATATCATCCTGATCGCAACGCGGGGGATAAAGAGGCAGAGCGAAAATTCAAAGAAATTGGCGAAGCCTATGAAGTTCTTAAAGATCCCCAGAAGCGTGCTGCTTATGATCGATTTGGCCATGCGGCCTTTGAAAATAGCGGTGGTCAAGGGGGAGCAAATCCCTTTGGTGGTTTTGCTGCTGGTGGTGGATTTGCGGATATTTTCGAAGACTTTTTTGGTGAGATTATGGGAGGGACACACCGTAAGCGTGGTGATAGTCGCGAACGTGGCGCAGATTTGAGTTATAATATGGAAGTGACTTTAGAAGAAGCATTTTCAGGAAAAACTGCAGAAATTAATATTCCCAGTTCCGTTACGTGTGATGTTTGTGAAGGATCAGGAGCGAGAAAAGGCTCTAAGCCGCAAGTTTGTGGAACATGTCATGGATCTGGCCGTGTGCGTGCTGCACAGGGGTTCTTTTCTATTGAGCGGACATGTCCTACATGTCATGGACGTGGTGAAACTATTACGGATCCATGCCCCAAATGTCAGGGGACACGGCGTATAGAGAAAAAACGTTCATTAAGCGTAAATGTTCCAGCTGGTATTGAAGATGGAACGCGTATTCGCCTTTCTGGTGAGGGTGATGCTGGTATTCGTGGTGGCCCCAATGGTGATCTTTATATTTTCCTTTCCATTAAACCGCATGAGTTTTTTCAGCGAGAAGGAGCAGATCTTCACTGTCGCGTTCCTATTTCAATGGTAACAGCTGCTTTAGGAGGAGAGTTTGAAGTTTCCGACCTTGATGGTGTTAAAGCACGCGTTAAGATTCCAGAAGGGACACAAAATGGACGTCAATTCCGCCTTAGAGGCAAAGGTATGCCCATGTTGCGCCGTCAGCAAGCAAGGGGTGATCTTTACATCCATATCACGATTGAGACACCGCAGAAATTAACGCAAGAACAACGTGAATTGTTGCAAAAATTTGAGAAACTCTCAAATCATGAAAATTCACCGCAATCACATGGTTTTTTTTCACGTATGAAAGAATTTTTTGAAAATATTTCTGGTTAAAATTATGTGAATGTTCTCAGAATAATTAGAGAGAACTGTGGGAAAGTTATTTTCATTAAGCTTTCTATTGTCTCATTATCTTTGAAAAGCATTTTTTCTTGAAAAGAAAAGAGAGAGACAGCTAATTTAGGATAAACTCCTGCTGCTGATAGTTTTTATATTTCATGAGTTTTATGGATAAGTCTTATTTTTGAGTGTCTATGACATTTTAAAAAGGGCTTATCCATATAAGAACGCAATTGAGTGATTGATAATAAATATTGCCAGTGTCATGATAACTGCCTTTATGCATTCAGTATTTTTGGTGTTTATTTTTCACTCAAAATTTCTTTTTAAAGGCTCTATAATAAAACTATAAAATAGGTAGCGGCTTGCCAAGAAACGCTAAATAAGCTGTTAGGCAATCCATCTTTTTCAAATAAAGTATCAACTTCTTATAACCGATTTTATTTTTGGCATTTTTCATAGTTTTAATCACTGCTTCCTTTAAAATAAGGGTTATTTTGTTCGGAATAGCTTTTACATGCCTCATCTTAGCTTTTAGCAGTAATCATGTCTTTTTAGATGCGGATTTAGTTTTGTATTTCTGATGTCATAAATAGTTCTTCCAGATAATAAAAACGCTATAATCAAGTTTATTTTGTTCCAAAGAAATTGTGGAATGAGATAATGTGTGTTGAATGCTAAAGAAGACATAACAAAACACTTTTTGAGGTATTCGATGTATCTCTCTTGTGGGGAAACAGATTCGATGGAATTCACTTAATTGAATTTATTGGCATAATAAAAAGTTGGTGGGAAGATAGAGGAAGTTACCTTTAAAAAGAAAAAACAAATACAATAAAAAAATAGCACAATATGCTTAGAAAACAGCACGACATATTATTGAAATTGTTAGTGATATGGAAAGAGAAGTATACGAAATGAATCTTTTTTCATAAAATAACATAATTAAAATAATACATTAAAAGAATTAACAATTCTAAAAAACATTGAATAATTCAAGCATGTATTGCTATGCAAAAAGAAAAACTTAATGACAGATCATGAAAATGAGAAATTTTATCAAATCTTACGAAGAGAGTAATCTAAACAATTAAATGCTTTTACGAAGATGCTTTTGAAGAGCTATCACAATATATGGATAATGTTGCAAAGCCTTTTTTCGATTTTACGATATAAAAAGATAAATTATTATTATAAATCAACTTATTATGATTCTCCATAAGGAGCGTTCAGTTGACATTTCCTCATGTTTTATGATTGAGAAAAAGTCAAATTTTTAAAACCAAAGTTATAGTTTATTGAGATAAGCTATAAAGCGGTTGAGTGATTTCTTAATCTTGGGAATATGTTAATTTTATTATTATAAGAAACTTTATTTTTATCTTATAAAATCAATGGTTGTATATATTCCCATTCATTGTTAAGTATCCGTAGGGATAAACTAATGAGTTGAATGTACGGCTTAGCTTCAAAATTTTGCTTTTCAATTTTATATATAAGATCATAAAATAATGACATTTTTTTACGTCTATTTTGTTTAATTTTTCGCTGTCAATTTTTAAAGGAAGTTTTTTGTATTTCATTTTGCTATTCCTTTTTCGTAATTTAGAGGAAAATTGACGGTTTTCAGGGGAGGGGGTGGATAGAGTAAAGTTTGGTTTTATTGTTTTCACTTTTCCTAAATTTCATTAAGAGATGGTAAAAAGTGATGAGGAGGCTCTATTGATGGATGATGCTAAAAACGGTGATGTAGATGTTTTGGAAAAACAAGCAGCATTTTTATCGTCTGCTTTACCTTATATGCAAAAATATGAAAATGAAACGGTCGTGGTAAAATATGGCGGCCATGCTATGGGTGATCCTGCTTTGGGGCGAGCATTTGCGCGTGATATTGCTCTATTAAAGCAATCGGGGATTAATCCTGTTGTTGTTCATGGTGGTGGTCCTCAAATTGCTGAAATTTTAATGAAAATGGGGATTGAATCACGATTTGAAAACGGACTACGGGTAACCGATGAGCGGATCGTTGAAGTGGTTGAAATGGTTTTAGCGGGTTCCATAAATAAAGAAATTGTTGCTCTCATCAATGCTGAGGGTGAATGGGCAATAGGATTATGCGGCAAGGATGGCAATATGGTTTTTGCCGAAAAGGCTTATAAAACTGTCATTGATCCTGATTCGCATATTGAACGTGTTTTAGATTTGGGGTTTGTTGGTGAGCCTGTTGAAGTTGACCGCACATTGCTAGATCTTTTAGCATCTTCTGAAATGATACCAGTTCTTGCTCCTGTAGCTCCAGGACGCGATGGTAAAACTTATAATATCAATGCTGATATTTTTGCTGGAGCTATTGCTGGTGCATTAGAGGCTAAACGCCTTTTATTTCTCACTGATGTTCCTGGTGTTTTGGATAAACAGGGTAAACTTTTAAAAGAATTGACAGTTGCTGAAGCTGAGAAATTTATTAAAAATGGGACAATTTCAGGAGGCATGATTCCAAAAGTAGAGACTTGTATAAAAGCCCTTCAAAATGGCGTGGAAGGTGTTGTCATTTTAAATGGTAAAACTCCTCATTCTGTTTTACTAGAGCTGTTTACCGAACAGGGAGTTGGAACGCTTATTGTTTCATAAATTGTGGGGAAAATTGGAAGAGAAAGTTTTTCATGGTGAATCTAAAACAGTTTAAATATCCTTTATTAAGTAAGCCAGAATTGGCAATATTTACTGCGACAATATTGTGGGGCGTTACATTTTTAGTCATTCACATTGCGGTACGCTATAGTGGTCCTCTGTTTTTTGTTGGATTTCGTTTTATTGTTGCATCTCTTATATGTGGGGTAATTTTTTGGCGCTCTATAAAAGGTATAACTGTTTATGAAGTTTTCGCTGGGATGGCAATAGGTTTAGCCATGTTTTTTGGTTATGCTTTTCAAGCAGCTGGACTTCAAACAATTATTAGTAGTCAGTCAGCTTTTATCACAGCGCTTTATGTACCGATGGTTCCAATCTTGCAATGGATTGTTTTTAAAAAACCTCCCCGTTTAGCTTGTTGGATTGGCATTATTTTCGCTTTTATTGGGCTTGTATTTATTTCAGGACAAAAGCCGGGAAATTTTGATTTTTCAAAAGGCGAAATTTTAACTTTGTTAGGCGCTTTAGCGATTGCTGGAGAAGTCATACTCATCGGAATTTTTGCGAACAAGGTTGATAGTCGGCGTGTAACCATTATTCAGTTATTTTTTAGTGGTTTTTTTTCATTTGCTTGTATGCCTTTGATGGGAGAAAGCATTCCTGAATTTTCGTGGGTTTGGTTTAATATTGGTATAGGATTGGCATTAATGAGTGCCATCATTCAATTAGCTATGAATTGGGCACAAAAGTCTATTTCCCCTACGCGTGCGACACTCATTTACGCAGGTGAACCGGTATGGGCTGGTATTGTTGGGCGTTTGGCTGGAGAACATTTATCTCCCTTAGCTTTATTGGGCGGTTTGCTTATTCTGATTGGGATCATTGTGGCTGAATTACAACCTTCACAATGGCGTAAAAAAAATAAAGCAATTAAAAAAATTGATTAGCTATACATTTTTTTATTATGATTTTATTGCATGAGATTTTTGCTTGTAGAGTTTTCATTTTTGGAGCTTTTTTAATATTAAGATGATTAAGAAGTTCTATAAATTATTCCAGTTTTTGCATGCCAAATTGGAGAAATAGTATACTTCTATCTGTTTGTCTAATTTCTAAACCGGGCAGACAATCTTCATTGAGCCAAAACATGAGGTGATATAAAGGTAAAAATTAACGCTCATCTTTAAATTCGGCTTTAACAACTTTCAAAAACATCTACAGTAGTGTTTTTGAATAATGAAAATTACGCACTGTCGCACGTTGTTTCTTTTGTCCTTTAATAGAGTTACGCTTCTCACGCAAAATAGAACGCCCAAAGTATCCCCATAACGTTGTACATTAAAGCGTTTTTTTAAAGATAATTTTCTCAATATACATCATATTCATTGACGGTTTGCATGAAGTATAGAAAAACCACAGAGCATTATCATTTTACTTAAAATAAAAGGCACGAGCATTTTCTTTATCTGTTCTCAATATTACGATAGCTTTTGGCATTTGAAAGAGAGAGGTATTTTTACTCATTTCTTAAACGTTTTTATCCATACACTAGCTCTGTTTTATAATGGGGGAGCAAAAAATTTATTGATTCATTATGAGAAGATTTAAAATGAGAGAAGCTCGCGATATTCAGAGCTTTAATTTAAATTGCAAAACAATAAACGATCATTATAAATCAATGCGTTATCCAATGAATCGAAGAGGATTTGTGTGTTTTATATTTAATGAAGGAAGGGAGGAGTTGTATAAAAAGGACATAAAAACTTTGCTCAATAAAGCCTATTTCTAAAGTTTTAAAAATTAAGAAGAAACTCCCTCGATATTCATGTTATCTTATATAAGATTGCTAAAAAAGAAGATTATTGCGTACAAATAAAAAAGCATTTCTTGCGAATTTATTGCAAGCCTAAATGATATACACGCCCATCATATAAATATGATAATACATTGATTTATAATTATAATATATCATTATTCACATTGAATTAGAACCCTGAATACCGTAAAATTTTCTCACGTCAAATCATTTTCATGTTAAATCAATCCAAATCACTTGCTTACACGTCACAAGTGGGTGGGGGCATGTGGGTAAAGACTGTACAAGAAAGGCATATCTCTTATAAACTTTTTCAAGTGTAAAGGATCGTCGCAATATTGGAGATTGGCAAAGTGTGTGATGGTGCTAGCTTACTACAGCATATGAGTTATCAAATAAGATGCGAAAGGATCATTTTAGCAGCCTTGGATTTAATTTAGCAAATAAAGCCTCATTTTTTAGGCTATAAAAAGTTGTGTTTTGAGAAGCTTTTTAGGTTTATATTCTTTTGATAGAAGCCGGAACATAATTGGTCTTTGCGTTTTGTATTATTCTTTGCTAAATCGCCTTATATGACAATAGATCGTAATTATATTCGTAATTTTTCCATCGTGGCGCATATTGATCACGGCAAATCAACTTTAGCTGATCGTTTGATTCAAATAACAGGTGGGCTTGATACACGTGAGATGAAAGAACAAGTACTCGATTCCATGGATATTGAGCGTGAACGTGGAATTACTATTAAAGCACAAACGGTACGTTTACACTATAAGGCAAAGAATGGTGAAACCTATATTTTAAATCTTATGGATACACCTGGTCATGTGGATTTTGCTTATGAGGTTTCGCGTTCATTGGCAGCTTGTGAAGGTTCTCTGTTGGTGGTGGATGCAAGCCAAGGCGTAGAGGCGCAGACGTTAGCAAATGTTTATCAAGCCATTGATAATTCCCATGAGTTGGTTGTTGTTCTCAATAAAGTTGATCTTCCAGCAGCAGAACCTGAGCGTGTTAAAGAACAAATTGAAGATGTAATAGGCATTGATACATCTCAAGCAGTAGAAATATCAGCAAAAACAGGTTTGGGTGTTCCTGATGTTCTGGAGGCAATTGTTGCACAATTACCACCTCCACATACAGGCGATGTTGCAAATCCCTTGAAAGCAATGTTGGTTGATAGCTGGTATGATGCATATCTTGGTGTCATTGTTTTGGTACGGGTGATAGATGGTATTTTAAAAAAAGGCCAAACCATTCGTATGATGGGTACAGGAGCAAAATATCCAGTTGAGCGCG
Organism: Bartonella sp. CE47NXGY; assembly: GCF_042195415.1. Classification (NCBI taxonomy): domain Bacteria; kingdom Pseudomonadati; phylum Pseudomonadota; class Alphaproteobacteria; order Hyphomicrobiales; family Bartonellaceae; genus Bartonella; species Bartonella sp. CE47NXGY. Next base: position 143,106 of record NZ_JBHIOI010000002.1, read on the forward strand.
TTGGGGTGTTTACACCTAAAATGGTACAGGTTGATGAATTAGGACCGGGCGAGATTGGTTTTATCACTGCTTCTATCAAAGAGGTAGCAGATACACGGGTTGGGGATACGATTACTGAAGAGCGCCGTCCTTGTGAAAATGCTTTACCTGGTTTTAAGCCTGCGCAACCGGTTGTCTTTTGTGGACTTTTTCCAATTGATGCTGCCGATTTTGATGATTTGCGTGCAGCCATGGGCAAATTACGCTTAAATGATGCGAGTTTTTCTTTTGAAATGGAAACATCTGCGGCTTTGGGGTTTGGTTTTCGCTGTGGCTTTTTGGGACTTCTGCATCTTGAAATTATTCAAGAGCGATTAGAGCGTGAGTTTAATTTGGATTTAATCGCGACAGCACCTTCGGTTGTTTATCGCATGAATATGAATGATGGTTCTGTTAAAGAGTTGCACAATCCAGCGGATATGCCTGATGTGGTTAAAATTTCTTCCATAGAAGAACCGTGGATTCGGGCGACAATCATGACTCCTGATAATTATCTTGGGTCAATTTTAGAGCTATGCCAAGAGCGGCGCGGGGTACAGGTTGGGTTATCCTATGTTGGAACCCGTGCTATGGTAACGTATGATTTACCACTGAATGAAGTTGTTTTTGATTTTTATGACCGGCTAAAATCAATCTCAAAGGGTTATGCTTCTTTTGATTATCAAATGACAGATTATGCAGAAGGTGATTTAGTTAAAATGTCTATTTTGGTGAATGGAGAGCCTATTGATGCATTATCGATGCTTGTTCACCGCACGATTGCAGAAAAGCGTGGGCGTTCAATGTGCGAAAAACTGAAAGATCTTATTCCTCAGCATATGTTTCAGATTCCAGTTCAAGCGGCTATTGGTGGTAAAGTTATAGCGCGCGAAACGATTCGTGCTTTGCGTAAAGATGTAACAGCGAAATGTTACGGGGGTGATGTTACGCGTAAGCGCAAACTTTTGGAAAAGCAAAAAGAAGGCAAAAAGCGGATGCGCCAATTTGGAAAAGTAGAAATTCCACAATCGGCATTTATTCAAGCGCTCAAAATGAACAAATAATGAAAAAAGGGGTATTTTCTCTCATTGATTGCGCTTTTGCTTTTGTCGATTGGTTCAGGTGTTTAAAGAACACTTTTAAATAGAATTGCGTCGTGCTTCATGTTCTTGTGTATTGCATAATGGTGTCACTTTCTCACGTAAAACAGAATGCTTTAAACAAAATACATTTATGTTGCATATTGGCGTGCTCGTTTTCGTAAATCATCACTCAATACATCAAACTCCATTTCACAACGGGGGCTGTGAAAAATATAACGTAAAATACACTGTGAATGATATAAAGTCCATTTGGCATTACCGCTTTTACGCGTCAGAAAGGTGCAAAGCGCACCCATCATACTCTTTTTCAGCTCAAAATATTATGACAGTCCTTATCACTTGAGAGAATTCATTAAAGGTATTTCACTCTTTTCTTAAAGTGTTTCTTACCCACATACCAACTGTGTTTGTAACGTGCAAGGAAATGATAGTGATTGATTCACTATGAAAGGATTTGAAATGAGAGAATCCTTGTATTCGAGGTTATTATTCAAGTTAAAAAACGAGGAAATATTATTATGCATTAATCTTGTTGTCTAAGAACGTAAAAGATCATTAATGGATGTTTTTTCTCGTGTTTTTTGATCAACGCGTTTTACAATAACAGCACAATAAAGGTTTGGGCCTGCTTCACCATTTGGTAAAGGTTTTCCAGGGAGAGAACCTGGTACAACCACTGAATAGGCTGGTACTTCACCAATAAAAATTTCACCTGTTGTACGATCAATAATCTTTGTTGATTTTCCAATAAAGACTCCCATTCCCAAAACAGCACCTTCACGGATAATACAGCCTTCAACAATTTCAGAGCGAGCACCGATAAAGCAATGATCTTCAATGATTGTTGGATTTGCTTGCAGTGGTTCTAAAACACCTCCAATACCAACACCGCCAGAAAGATGGACATGTTTACCAATTTGTGCACAAGAACCAACGGTGGTCCATGTATCAACCATTGTGCCCTCATCGATAAAAGCACCAAGATTGACAAAGGATGGCATCAATATAACATTGGGTGCAATGTAAGCAGAATGACGTACAATGGCTCCAGGAACGGAACGGAAATCAGCACTTTTAAAATCTGCCTCTTGCCAACCAGAGAATTTTGAAGGAACTTTATCCCACCAATGTGTCCCATTGATTCCACCAGTAATAATTTGCATAGGATTAAGCCGAAAAGAGAGTAAAACCGCTTTTTTCAACCATTGATGAACATGCCATTGTCCATTTTTTTGTCGTTCTGCAACACGGATTTCACCTTTATCAAGAAGGTTCAATGCATGTTCAACACTCTCACGTATTTCGCCTTTTGTGGTAGTATCGATAGAATCGCGATCGTCAAAAGCTTGTTCGATAATAATTTCAAGTTGTGTGATATGGGTCATGACGAGAGTTCCGTTAAACAAGTTGAAAGCTTCAAGATTTATTCTCTATGAACTACGCGAAGAAATGTGTTCAGTCAATAAAACGATGAGGAAGTAGGACAGGTGCATGAAAAAAGGCTGTAAAGAAAAAAGAAAAAGGGAGCAAGAAAACTGGACACCACTTCTCCATGCGAAGGATACGCTACAACAAATCCATAAAGTCTCTAATTCAGTACAGGTGCGTTCGTCTACTTATCGTTTAGCCTATATCGATCAAGAGTTTATGATGCGTCCAGAGTTGCGCTCACAACGTATTAGTCTTGAATTTTTAAAGCCGGAAATAACCCTTAAAGAATATAATATTCAATCAACAGTTGTTTTGTTTGGTGGTGCGCGTATTCCTGAACCTGGGCAAGCAGCGTGGGCTGCAAAGAATGAAATACAAAAGAAAAATTTGCGTGCTATGTCACATTATTACGATGAAGCAAGAGAGTTTGCACGTTTGTGCTCACTCTATTCTGCTACGACACAATATCGTGAATTTGTAGTTATTACAGGGGGCGGACCAGGAATCATGGAGGCGGGAAATCGTGGTGCTTGTGATGTTGGTGCCCCAACGATTGGCTTGAATATTATTTTACCACATGAGCAGGAGCCTAATTCGTATGTGTCACCGCATTTGTGTTTTAATTTCCACTATTTGGGGATGCGCAAAATGCATTTTTTAGTACGAGCGAAAGCCCTAGCCATTTTCCCTGGCGGATTTGGAACTCTGGATGAACTGTTTGAGACGCTAACTTTAGTACAGACGGGGCGTATGAAACAGGTACCAATTTTATTGTTTGGCAAAGAATTTTGGAGCAATACTGTCAATTTTGAGTATCTGTCTGCACAAGGTACAATTTCTCCTACTGATATTAATTTTGTGAAATTTGTTAATACAGCAGCAGAAGCTTTTGAAGAAATTCGTTCTTTTTATAAACTGCCTTAACGACTTTTGAGATGCTCACTCTTGAAGGATAATTAATACTCTACTTTGGTTAAATAAAGTCCTGAGGGGGGGGCAACAACACCACAACGTTTACGATCTTTAGCATGAAGAGCTGTTTCGAGATCTTGAGCTGTCCAACGTCCAATACCCACTTCCATGAGGCTTCCTGCGAATGAACGGATTTGATGATGAAGAAAAGAACGAGCTTGTGCATAAAGGAAAATTTCTTCACCTTCTCTTTGAATATCGAGACGTTCAAGGGTGCGAATAGGGCTTTTGGCTTGGCAATGTGCTGAACGGAAAGTTGTAAAATCATGTTGTCCTACAAGCTTTTGCGCAGCTTCATGCATGGCTTCAGCATGAAGAGGTTTTGGTATCCACCACACGCGTTTGGCATTTAAAGCTGGTGGAGAGCGACGATTAAGTATTTTAAAAAGATAATGGCGTTTTACAGCGGAAAATCGTGCATCAAAGTCATCAGGGACATTTTCTACATTTAAGATTGAAATCGCCTCTCCCTGTTTACGTAAAAGAGCATTGAGCGCGTCACGCACAGTATGGGAGAGCCAGTTTTTTTCAAAATCAACATGCGCAACTTGTCCCGTAGCATGTACGCCCGCATCGGTTCTTCCTGCTGTTGTTATGGTCAATTGTTGTCCACTAAAGCAAAAAATTGCTTGTTCAAGAGCTCCTTGTATCGTGTGAAGTTTTGCTTGACGCTGCCAACCAGCATAATTTGAACCATCATATTCAAGAGTGAGTTTAAAACGTGGCATCTTAAAAAACAGCAGAAATATGAGCACCTCGCAAAAAGGTTGCGCACTCAAGAATTTTACCGCCAGATCTTTGGAGAGAGGTTATTTCTATACGTCCTTGCCCACAATGGATAATCAAAGAATCTGGTTCTATCCGTCCAATTTCAAGAGAAGGACCTGTTGTTAAACGACTATCAAGAATTTTTACACGTTCTTCTCGTCCACCGATATTCATATTGCACCAGCAACTAGGAGAGGGAGAGAGCGCGCGAATATGCCTATGAATAAACTCTGCAGGTTTTGTCCAATCAATGCGGGTCTCTTCTTTTCTAATTTTGGCGGCATAGGTGATGCCTTCTTCTGATTGTGGGGTCAGTTTAAGTTGTCCTTTTTCAAGAGTGGATAAAGTCTCTACCATAAGTTCTGCGCCAATATGTGAAAGTCTGTTTGAAAGCTCAGCAGTGGTGGTGTTATCAGTAATGGGGATGGAGCGAGAAAGAGCGATAGGCCCCGTATCAAGTCCTTCATCCATTTTCATGATCATGATACCTGTTTCTTTATCACCAGCCATAATTGCTCGTTGAATAGGCGCAGCACCACGCCAACGTGGTAAGAGTGAAGCGTGGGCATTAAAACAACCAAAACGTGGCGTTTCGAGAATAGCTTTGGGTAAAAGGAGTCCATAAGCCACCACAATAGCAGCATCAACAGAAAGTGCTGCAAATTGCTCCTGTTGTTCGATTGTTTTGAGTGTTTGAGGCGTGAAGACAGGAATGGATTTTTCTTTTGCTACGGTGTGAACAGCGGAGGGGATTAATTTAAGTCCTCGACGTCCTGCTGGACGAGGGGGTTGACTATAAACAGCAACAACATCATGACCTGCATCCAATAAAGCATGTAAAATAGGAACAGAAAAATCTGGTGTTCCCATAAAACTTAATCGTAAAGCCATTACAAAACTGCTTCCTGCATGTTTTTTTCTTTTGCGCGTTTTTTAAATTTTCGTATCACCATATCGCGTTTGATCTTTGAAATGTAATCAATAAAAAGGCGCCCATCTAAATGATCAATTTCATGCTGCAAGCAAGTTGCTAAGAGATCGTCTGCTTCAATTTCTGTTTGTTTTCCTTCACGGTTCTGATAGCGAACACGAAGGCGTTTAGGACGTTCAACCTCTGCAAAATAATCAGGAATAGAAAGACAACCTTCTTTGTAAATATTACGCTCATCTGAAAGCCATAAAATTTCAGGGTTGATAATAACAAGTGGTTTTTTCTGCTCATCTTCAGAATTTCCAGAGACATCTATAACCAACATACGTAGCGGTATACCAATTTGAATAGCAGCAAGACCAACGCCTTTAGCATTATACATGGTTTCCAACATGTCATCCGCAAGTTTTTGGAGAGCTGAATCGACCTGCTCAACAGGTTTGGACACTTCCCGTAAAATCGGATCAGGTAAAGTAACTAAAGATCTCATTGGCATAAGTAGAGATTAATCAATGGTTTGTTATTGGTCAATATTGAATAACGGATTCTTGCGTTTTTTTACAATAAGAGCGTTATATTACAATTTATGTTTGATTCGTTTTTTTCCATACTCGCTGGTGATTTTTTTTCTAAACTAATGCTTTTGCTTTTATTTATACTTGTCTGTTTGGCATTTTTTATGTTGATACATTCTCATCGAAAAAAAGCATTTTTGGAAAATGAAATTGCTGAACGCGCACGTGAGGCACAAATGCAGATGGCTACCTTGCTGAAAACACAAGCTGAAATGCAAGGACGAATGCAAACGATGGCGGAAATTTTTGGTCAACGGCAGGCTGAATTGAATAAATCACTCAGTGAGCAACTCAATGGGATGACAACAAGCTTAGGCCAAACACTTCAGGTACAGACCAAATCCACTTATGAAAATTTGAATCGTTTGCAAGAGCGTTTAGCAGTGATTGATGCAGCACAAAATAATATTCAATCGCTTACGGGACAAGTTGTTCAGTTGCAGTCCATTTTAAGCAATAAGCAGACGCGTGGTACTTTCGGTCAAGGGCGGATGGAAGCAATTATTGCCGATGCCTTACCAACAAACGCTTATGCTTTTCAGGCTGTTCTTTCCAATGGAAAGCGCCCAGATTGTCTCATTCATATGCCCAATAAAGCTCCTTCTCTTGTTGTTGATGCTAAATTTCCTCTGGAAGCTTGGAATGCTATGCGTAAGGCAGAATCAGCGCAAGAGCGTCAAGAGGCAGAACGCCAATTTCGTACCGATATGGAAGTTCATATTCGTGATATTGCACAAAAATATTTGATTCCTGGAGAAACCCATGACACTGCTTTCCTTTTTGTGCCATCTGAATCGATTTTCGCAACAATTTATGAGGACTTTGAGGCATTGGTACAAAAATCCAATAGAGCCCATGTGATTATTGTTTCACCATCTTTGTTGATGCTCTCTGTCCAAGTGGTACAAACCATTATGAAAGATGCGCGTATGCGTGAACAAGCGCATTTAATTCAATCAGAAGTAGCAAAATTGATGGAAGATTTTGGACGAATGGATACGCGTGTTCGCGCACTACAGAAGCACTTTCATAAAGCAGGTGAAGATATAGAGGGAATTTTGATATCGTCCTCCAAAATCATGAAACGGGCAAATCGCATTGAAACTGTCGAATTAAAAGAAAATTACTCTGAACCAACAAAAATGACAACATTGGCTCAGTCGCAAACATTGCGTTTTGCTGATGAGGAATAAAGCAAAGCAAGCTTCTTAGATATTACAAGTTAGATCATGTTCTTTATTGATTGGTAATCATTTTTTAGTATCTCTATCTTGTTTTATTTCTTAAACGAGAGGAATAGGAATATGCGACACCTTTTGTTTTTAGGGGCACTGGTGTTTTTGCTAGAGGGATGCGCAACAACCACTCCCATCCACACAAATAATGCTTGTGCTATTTTAGCACAAAAAAATGGTTTTTTTGACAATTGGGGTAAGGTGTCTCAAAGAGCGGAAATGCGCTATGGAATTCCTATGCCTATTATTCTTGCAACCATTAAGATGGAATCGAGCTTTCGTCACAATGCACGCCCTCCACGCAAAAAACTACTTGGTTTTATCCCATGGAAGCGTCGGTCGACAGCTTATGGTTATGCTCAAGCGCTTGATAGTACATGGGCAATGTATCTTCGCTCTACAGGAAAGTCTTTTGCATGGCGTACGAATTTCGCAGATGCTGCTGATTTTGTTGCTTGGTATCATAGCCAAAGTGTTCAACGCAATGGGGTGAGGTTTGATGATGCATATAGCCTTTATTTAAATTATCATATGGGGCATGGTGCTTATGCACGTAGTGGTGGGCATGTCAGTGCTGCGCTTTCACAGACAGCACAGCGCATGGCAAGGATATCGAGGCTCTATGAACAGCAATTAAAAAGATGTGGATGGCATTAGGGAAGATTTTTGAAAATCTCAATCAGGGAATTGATGGGATAAAATTATTCGAAAGCAAAATTCCGCATGATATGATAAAATAGTGTCGTTTTCCGATCGTTCAATGAAATAAATTGTTATTTTTTAGAATAAACTCAAGCAACAGAAAGTTTTTGCAATACACAATATATTTGAAGATACTCTCGACATTTTTACTTCCTTTGTTAAAAAAATTTATAATAGAAACCATTTTCTATTTAGTGTTGGCATTTCGCATTGGGCTAAGTACTAGAGGTTATTGAAGAAAAATTTTAAAATATAATATCATTTTTTATTTTCATTATGCGTATTACTGGCTGATTATTATATGAATATTTTCTTTGTTAAGCGTATAAAATAGCAATTAAAACAAATGCAATTCGGGCATCATAAAAAGGGTAAAATATTCAATATAAAAAAACGAGAAATGCATTAAACGAAAAAACGTTGTTTTGTATAAAGAGGGCGCTACAGTCTTCAAAAAAACTAAGTGTATTTAGTATTGTATGAAATAAAACATAGTCGTCCATCCAGTTCATCTTAATTGAAAGAAGTTATCTTATTGTATTGTAAAAATACTCCTGTTTATAGGATGATAAGGTATATGCAACTTTATACACAATGAATATTCAGGGTAGGGAATATTCAGAGAAAGATTTGTAACGCCTATGAAGTAACAAGTCAGTCTCCAATGTTGTGATAGCTTTTGCATTTGAGAATATTTATGAGAAGCATTTTTATTCTTTTTCTTAAATGGTTTAAGATATTGATTTATAAAGATAATATATCGTTATTCATATTAAAGTAAGAATCTCGAATGGCGTAGGGTTTTATCGTTTCAGATCTCTTGAGGTTGAATCAATAAAACCATTGGCTTGCACATAACAAGCACAATGGGTATGTGGATAAAAACTGTGAAAGAAAAGACTAAAAATGTTTTTTTATGAACATACATTCTCAAATGTAAGAATTATCCGTAACATTGGGAATTAGCACATATAATGATAGCACCACTTTGCTCTTACACCTCGACCTTGTTTATGACGTGCAGGGAAAAAAATTAATTGATTCAATATATTATTTAAGTGTTAATATACCTTAGTATTGAGCAGGTATACGCTACTCAAGGTGGATAATTTTTAATTGGCAGAACATCTGATCAGGCTAAAAATACTCGAAAAAAGTTCTGATTCGCAATAATTGAGAAGTATATTTTAATATTTTATTCTCTACTCTTTGTTTAAGTACTTCATATCTTTAAAAAAGATACCGGTAACCAACATATTATGATATTTGTGGAAATATTGTGGTAAAGGAAATTCAAATTTTGTCCTTTAAGACAAGGCGCAGGTTAAACAGCTCATTTTCTATTTCTGTGCAAAGCATAAAAAATTATCTACTTTCACGGTTGCGACAGTAAATTTTATAATCCAACAAATGATTAAAAATGTATTATAATATCATTAAGATGCAAGGAACAGGCGCTATTGGAATGATAATTAAATAGCACATAAACCTTTTAAATTGATGCACACATCTTTTATTATAATTGATTCCCTTGATAGAACAGTTGGTCTTTTTGGTGGAGCTAAGCGGGATCGAACCGCTGACCTCTTGCATGCCATGCAAGCGCTCTCCCAGCTGAGCTATAGCCCCTATAAAAACAAATTGTCCCAAAAAGACAGTATACAATTCCAGCTTTTCTAGAACGATCAAAATTGAAGATCAAGAAGAATTTACATTCAATAGAAAAGATGTCCTCTTTTACTTCTTTTAAGCATCGTCATCATTAGAAACACCGCCTCCGAGAATATCAGTAACGTCATCATCTTCATCGTCACCATCATGAGACAAAAATGTATCATCATCATCACCAAGATCTACATCACTATCTTCTAAATCAGGAAGATCGTCATCTTTAGAATCCACATCATCATCTTCAAGAAGCATAAAAGCAGATTTTTCAAGTGCTGTATCAAGCTCTTCAGTATCAACTTCTTCTTCATTATTTGCTTCCGCTGCTGCAACTTCAAAGTAAGAACGCGGATAAGAAATCCCTGTATAGGGCGACACAATAGGATCGCGATTTAGATCGTAAAATTTTTTTCCTGTTTCTGGATCAACACGTTTAGTTCCAAGTTCTTGTTTTGCCATAAACCGTGCCTCTTTGATTAACTATTATTCCATTAAAAGATAAATTTTATGGTGCTTAATCGAAAAATAATACCTTTGTCAAAGATAAATACACTGTTCCACAGTGATTTTTTCATGACGTCTTTTAAAGCATGTGCTAAAGGATGCACAATTTCATAAAAGTTAGATAGAATTAAATAGAATTTCCATGCAAAAAGCAATCCCTATAACCACCTATAAATCGAGTAGTCTCTCTGGAAAAATTCAAATACCAGGAGATAAATCAATCTCTCATCGCTCTCTTATATTGGGAGGATTAGCAAGTGGTGAGACATATATTCATGGATTACTTGAAAGCGCTGATGTACTCAATACAGCTGCTGCTATGCAAGCTATGGGTGCCTGTATTATTAAAAAAGAAGACTTTTGGATCATACGAGGAACAGGGAATGGTTGCCTTTTAGCTGCACAAAAACCTTTAGACTTTGGAAACGCTGGAACAGGTGCTCGTTTGGTTATGGGAATGGTTGGTCCGTATCATATGAAAACAACCTTTATTGGTGATGCTTCTCTCTCTAAACGTCCAATGGGACGTATCCTTGATCCACTGCGTCTCATGGGGGTTGAAATTGAGGCAACGCGCGACGATCACCTTCCTTTAACGCTTTATGGTCCGAAAATGGCTAATCCGATTCGTTACCGTGTTCCAATAGCTTCCTCCCAAATTAAATCAGCAATCCTGCTTGCTGGACTCAATACCGCCGGCACTACAACTGTTATTGAACCAGTTCTGACACGAGATCATACGGAAAAAATGTTAAAAGCATTCGGTGCGCAACTTGAAATAGAAAAAGATAACGAAGGTGCGCGTTTGATTCATCTTAATGGTCAACCCCATCTTACTGGACAAACGATTCATATTCCGGGGGATCCTTCTTCTGCTGCTTTTCCAATTATCGCAGCCCTTCTTATAGAAGACTCTGATATCACCATTGAAAATGTTTTGATAAATAACTCTCGAATAGGACTTATCGAAACATTGTGGGAAATGGGTGCTCAAATTGAATTTTTGAACCGACGTCAAACAGGTGGAGAGGATGTTGCTGATCTACGGATAAAATCATCGGTCCTTAGAGGCGTTACGGTGCCCAAAGAACGTGCTCCATCGATGATAGATGAATATCCTGCTTTGGCAGTAGCAGCTGCCTTTGCAGAAGGCAAAACAGTTATGCTAGGAATTGAAGAATTGCGTGTAAAAGAATCGGATCGATTGTCTGCTGTTGCTCAAGGATTAAAAATTAATTGCGTAGACTGTGAAGAAGGTCAAGATTTTCTTATTGTTTATGGAAAAGGTTCTGCCAAAGGTTTGGGGGGTGGGTATGTTGCCACACATCTTGATCATCGAATTGCTATGTGTTTTCTCATTTTTGGGCTTGTGTCAGAAAAACCTGTTACCATTGATGATAAACGAATGATCGCTACGAGCTTTCCAGAATTTATTCCTTTTATAAAACAACTTGGGGGAAAAATCGCTTGAAGCCTTTTGTTATCGCCATTGATGGACCTGCTGCCTCAGGCAAAGGAACCTTAGCACGCAAAATTGCTGCACATTATCGCCTTCGTCATCTCGATACTGGTCTTACTTATCGTAGTGTTGCTCATACGCTTTTACAACAAAATTTAGCTCTTAATGATGAAAAAAATGCTATTATTTATGCTAAAGAACTTGATTTTAATACCTTAAATCCTTCTCTTCTTTCTTCTCATGAACTTGGTGAAGCGGCTTCAAAAATAGCAATTAACCCTGCTGTACGCAAAATTCTTGTCGAAAAACAACGCAACTTTGCTAAAGTTTTGCCCGGCTGTGTGCTTGATGGGCGTGATATCGGAACGATTGTTTGTCCTGATGCCGATATCAAGTTTTATATTCTAGCCAATGTTCAAACACGCGCCAAACGCCGCTACCAAGAGATTTTAAAAAAAGGTGTTCAAGCAAATTATCATGAAATCCTAGCTCAACTTGAACAGCGCGACAGTCGCGATATAACGCGCAAACAAAGTCCACTAAAACCAGCAAAAAACGCCCACTTGCTTGATACGTCAGAATTGAGTATAGAAGCAACATTTGAAATTGCATGCAGTTTTGTTGATCCAATCATAAAAATGCATATAATTGGATAAATTCGTTAAGGTAACTTCCAGCCTAGCGCTAACTTTTTTCCTTTATTCAAGGAAAAGGCTAGGGAGTTACTCATGTTAACACTAACCTAGCGCTCATACCTTATAATACAAGGTATATATTAGGAGTTCTTATGTCACAATACAATCCCACAACAGCGGATTTTGAAGCCCTTTTAACAGAATCTTTTCAAACTAATGATCTTAATGAAGGATCTGTTGTTAAAGGTCGTGTTATTGCAATCGAAAAAGACATGGCCATTATTGATGCTGGTCTTAAAGTCGAAGGACGTATTCCTCTCAAAGAATTTGGAGCTAAAGCAAAAGATGGTTCTTTGCAAGTTGGCGATGAAGTTGAGGTTTACATTGAACGCATTGAAAATGCGATGGGTGAAGCTGTTTTATCGCGTGAAAAAGCACGGCGCGAAGAAAGTTGGGTCCGTTTGGAGGAAAAATTCAATGCTGGTGCACGCGTTGATGGAGTGATCTTTAGCCAAGTAAAAGGTGGTTTTACAGTTGATCTTGATGGTGCCGTTGCTTTCTTGCCTCGCAGCCAAGTTGATATTCGTCCCATTCGTGATGTTTCACCCCTCATGCATAATTCACAGTCCTTTGAAATTTTGAAGATGGATCGTCGTCGTGGCAATATTGTGGTCTCACGCCGCACTGTTTTAGAAGAAAGTCGCGCTGAGCAACGTTCAGAAATCGTACAAAATCTTGAAGAAAATCAAATCGTTGAAGGTGTGGTGAAAAATATTACAGATTATGGTGCCTTTGTTGATCTTGGTGGGATTGATGGTCTCTTGCACGTTACAGATATGGCATGGCGGCGTGTTAATCACCCATCTGAAGTGCTCACAATTGGCCAAACGATTAAAGTGCAGATTATTCGCATTAATCAAGATACGCACCGTATTTCTCTTGGAATGAAACAGCTTGAAAGTGATCCTTGGGAAAGCATCAGTGTCCGGTATCCGATTGGTAAAAAAATTACGGGTGCTGTTACCAACATTACTGATTACGGTGGTTTTGTTGAAATTGAACCAGGAATCGAAGGGCTGATCCATGTTTCTGAAATGAGCTGGACAAAGAAAAATGTTCATCCTGGAAAAATTCTGTCTACATCACAAGAAGTAGAAGTGGTTGTTCTTGAGATTGATCCTTCTAAACGGCGTATTTCTCTTGGCTTAAAACAAACATTTGAAAATCCATGGGAAGCTTTTGCCAATAAATTTCCTGTCAATTCGCAAATTGAAGGAGAGGTTAAAAATAAAACAGAATTTGGTCTGTTTATTGGGCTTGAAGGCGATGTTGACGGTATGGTTCATTTGTCTGATCTTGATTGGAACCGTCCTGGTGAACAAGTTATTGATACTTATAATAAAGGCGATATCGTTAAGGCTGTGGTCCTTGATGTTGACATTGAAAAAGAGCGCATTTCTCTTGGAATTAAGCAGCTTTCCAGCGATAAAGTTGGAGAAGCAGCTGCTTCTGGCGAATTGCGAAAAGGTGCAGTTGTAACATGCGAAGTGATTGCTGTTAACGACAATGACATTGGTGTGAAATTGATTGACCACAACCTTGAGACAACCATTCGGCGTGCTGATCTTGCGCGTGATCGTGATGAGCAACGTCCTGAGCGTTTCGCAATTGGGCAAAAGGTTGATGCTCGCATCACAGCATTTGATAAAAAAACACGTAAAATTTCAGTATCGATTAAAGCTTTAGAAATTGCAGAGGAAAAAGAAGCTGTTGCACAATATGGTTCTACAGATTCAGGTGCTTCTCTTGGTGATATTCTGGGTGCAGCTTTGAAAAAACAAGAACAAGATTAATCATCAATCATTAAAGTTGGTTTTATTATTAAGGTCACTCATTAGGAGTGACCTTTTTATTTTATAAAAAAAATTGTCTGCTTATTTTTAAATTATTGAAACAAAAATTATAAATGCTTGCAAATAAAAACAAAAAGTTTGTTTTTTGTCTAACAACGGTTCACTATTCAGATAAAATGCTTAAAATTTAAATAAAAAACAATGTAATTGAATAACAATGGGACACTATGACGTGCATAATACCTTTCATAAAGTGCTTTTTTTCTCAAAAAGAGAAAAAAGATCATTTTATTAATACGGATTTTCCTCTTCGTGCAATTTATAAGGTACAGGAAGATCTTTATAACTTAGGGCATGATATAGCTTCTGGTAAAGAAATTTTACTCCCTGAATATGAAGGAGTAGGAGATTTTCGCAAGAGATTGAATGAAAATGCTAAACTTATTCTTCATGCCTTTCATACCAGTGATTTTGCTGCTCGAAATGATGAAACCATCGCACCATCTGCTCAATGGCTCATTGATAATCATTACACCATTGATAAAACCATACAAAAGCTACGTCGTAATCTACCCAAGTCCTTCATAAAGCAACTTCCTCTTTCTACACACAAAGCCGGAATACCACGAATTTTTGCTTTAACTTGGCTTTATATTGCGCATACCGATAGCAGCTTTTCACAAGAAACACTCATGGCTATGACCAACGGATTTCAAGAAGTTTGTGCGCTCACAATTGGTGAATTGTGGGCTCTTCCTTCAGTTATGCAAATGCTGCTCATTGAAAATGGCCGTCGTCTTTCAGTACGTATCGAAAAAGCGCGACATATGCGCCATCTTGCTAGTCAAGTAGCTGATAAAATTTCTCTTTTAGAAAATAAAACAAATCTACACTCTCTTTTTACGCAGTATAAACCATTTACTGTTGATCCAACTTTTTCAGCACATTTATTCTATCGCCTGCGCAGTGCATCTGTCGATTCAACCGTAGCATTAACTTGGCTTGAAAAGCAATTGAAAAGCCAAGGCAGTAGCTTAGAGATTGCAACAGCTGATGAACATACCCGACAAGCAGCAGATGGTGTGACCATGGGAAATATTATCTGTTCTCTTAAAGCTATAGATGATGTTGATTGGACAGCATGGTTTGAAACAGTGAGTTGTGTCGATTCTATTTTGCGTAAAAATAGTGATTTTTCTGAAATTGATGCTCACTCACGCAATATTTATCGACAAGTCATTGAAAAAGTTTCTCGCTTTTCGCCTCTTAGTGAACTGGAAGTTGCACATAAAGTTGTAGAAATGGCAAATTCCACTTCTAAAGATATGCCTCATCATTCTTGTGTGGGGTGGTACCTTGTTGATGATGGTCGTGGCATATTTGAAAAGGCTTGTGGGTATATTCCGCCCTTTCTCATAAAATGGACACGCGCTTCCTGTTGCTCAAAATTGAGAGTCATCGCCGTTCCTGTCTCTCTTCTGACGCTTGCTCTTTTGCTGGTAATTTACGCCCTTTTACAGCTATCTGGCATGACACAATGGATGTCTTTTTGCTTTACTGGATTGGCGCTTTTTCCTGCTATCGATGCTGCTTTTGCTTTATTTAACACTGTTGTTTCGTGGTTTGTCCCATCAAAACAACTCATTGGTTATGAATATAAAGAAGGTATTCCAAAACATGCACGGACAATGGTTGTTGTACCTACTTTGATGACATCACGCGCTGACATTGATGAACAAGTGCGCAATCTTGAAGTGCACTATCTTTCCAATCCTAAAGGTGCCATTCATTTTGCACTCATTACAGATTGGGTGGATGCTCCATTGAGAGAAACGCAAGATGATCTTGATTTATTGCACTATGCGCAAAAGAGTATTGATAAACTCAATAGTCGTTATCATCGTGATGAACTTCCGCTTTTCTTCCTTTTACATCGCCGACGCCTTTATAATACAAGCGAAAAATGTTGGATGGGATGGGAACGAAAGCGAGGAAAACTTCATGAACTTAATCGGCTCTTAAGAGGCGATAAAAATACAAGCTTTTATCCTCCCAATCCACATCTTCCCATGGATTGCCGTTTTGTTATGACGCTGGATTGTGATACACGTCTTACTCCAGAGAGCGTCGCGAAACTTGTTGGAAAGCTTAACCATCCACTCAATTATCCCGTTTTTGATCCACAAAGTGGAAAGGTTGTAAAGGGCTATAGCATTTTACAACCACGCATTATTCCTTCTCTTACAACAGGAAAAAAAACATCAATTCTCCAACGGGTTTTTTCTATAAACCGTGGCATTGATCCTTATGTTTTTGCTGTTTCTGATACTTATCAAGATCTTTTAGGAGAAGGCACCTTTATCGGTAAAGGTCTTTATAATATTGATGCATTTGAACAAGCGCTTGATGGCAAAATTAAAGAAAATACTATTCTTAGCCATGATCTCTTAGAGGGAGGTTATGCTCGTACTGCTCTGGTAAGTAGCATAGAAGTCATTGAAGACTATCCAACCGCTTACAATATTGATGTTATGCGTTATCATCGTTGGGTCCGCGGTGATTGGCAGCTTTTGCCTTATCTTTTTCCCCACCGTCAAATAAGTTCCGTGACGCGTTGGAAAATGCAGGATAATTTACGTCGTTCTCTCACGCCACTTATGTGGTTAATCGCAGCATTTGCAGGATGGGCTTTTTTGTCTTTAAAGAGTGCAATCGTCTGGCAACTATTCTTGTTGTTTAGCTCCTTCATTTCACCCATTCTATGTGTATTAAAAACGCTTGTCTCATCCAATATAGATCATTCTTTGCGTGGACATTTTCAATTAATTTGGAACAAAATTGCTCTTACAAGCGCTGATATATTTCTTAAAACGACGTTTCTTGCTCATTCGGCGTATTTTATGACCGATGCGATTATTCGTACACTCTATCGTATGACGATTTCAAAACAGCATCTTCTTGAATGGAAAACTTCTGCCGCAACAAAATCAATACCCAATAGTTTGCGTTTCTATGTTTTTACAATGGCACCAGCATCGCTTATTGGTATTCTTACTATAGCACTCCCTCTTTTTTCTGATAGTTTTGCAAGCTTGGTTGCTTTGCCTTTTGGGATAGCATGGTTTTTTTCACCCTTCATTGCTTGGATTGTGAGTCAACCTTCAACCTTTCAAGATAGCCTTGATCTTTCTTCAAAAGATGAAAAAAAACTCCGTTCTATTGCACGTCGGACATGGCTTTATTATGCAACCTTTGTCAATGCACAAAACAACTATTTGCCTCCCGATAATTTTCAAGAAGATCCTGAACCTCTTGTTGCTCAACGTACATCGCCTACGAATATTGGGGTTTATCTCCTTTCTATTATTGCAGCACGTGATTTTGGCTGGATTGGTTTTGAAGAGACCATCACCCGTATTGAATGTACATTACGCTCTCTTACAAAAATGGAAAAGTTTCGTGGTCATCTCTATAATTGGTATGAAACGGATACACTCAGGCCTCTTTTACCTACTTATGTATCAACCGTTGATTCAGGAAATCTTGCCGGTCATTTGGTAACACTCTCTTCAGCCTTAAGTGAATGGGCTGAAAAACCTCATGTTTTTTTTCAAAGTGATCGAGAAGGCTTATCGGATGTTCTTGCTATTCTTGAAGAAACTGTCAGAGAAATTCCAGATCATCAACCCAGTTTACGCTCTTTACGCCAAAAAATCGAAGAAAACATCACTCGTTTTCATGATTCTGTCTTCACTTTTTTAGAACAAGAAAATACGGTCCCTTCTCACATCATAGATCTTTCACTTGCAGCCCACGATATTGTGCACTTAGTCGGTGAACTTGACCACAAAATTCAAACGATAGAATCTGCTCGTGCGCTTTCTTGGGCTAAATGCCTTATCGACACCTGTAACGCTTATCATCATGATGCGACTGCTCATTGTGATACTGAAAAATTACGTAAAAAACTAAACAGGCTGGCTATAATGGCACGGCAAATAGCCTTTGATATGAAATTTGACTTTTTAGAACAGCCTAAACGGCATCTCTTATCCATAGGATATCGTGTTCAAGAAAACAAACTCGATGAAAATTGTTATGACCTACTTGCTTCAGAAGCACGTCTTGCAAGCTTTTTTGCCATCGCAAAAGGAGATATAAAACTTAAACATTGGTTTCGTCTTGGTCGACTTCTCGTACCCATAGGTGGGAAAAGTGCACTCCTATCATGGTCTGGATCAATGTTCGAATATCTTATGCCATCTCTCGTAATGCATGAACCTTTAGGGTCTCTCCTAGATCAAACAAATCGATTGATTATTCGTTGTCAAATACAATATGCCCATAAACGGGAATTGCCATGGGGTATTTCAGAAGCCGCATTTAATGCTCGCGATCATTTAATGAATTACCAATACGCTCATTTTGGTGTTCCAAACCTCGGACTCCAACGTGGTCTTTCACGCAATGCTGTCATTGCTCCCTATGCCAGCCTTCTAGCGGCACAATATGTTCCTGCTTGCGCTGTCGCTAATTTAAAACGACTCCGTGATCTTGGAGCTTTAGGAACATATGGTTATTATGACTCTGTTGATTTTACTCCAACACGCGTGAAAACAGGGGAAAAATACGCCATTGTACGCAATTATTATGCGCATCATCATGGCATGTCTATTCTTGCTCTTAACAATGTTATTTTTCAAGGGCGAATGCGTGATCGTTTTCACCGTGATCCCGTTATTGAAGCAACACAATTGCTCTTACAGGAAAGAGCGCCTCATCTCATTCCTATTATTCATACCAAAGCTGTTAATCGTATGCGCAATAAGTCTCAAGCATTTGACGCAGCCCCTTTGCGCATTATTACAAACCCGTTACTCAAACCACGAGCAACTTTACTTTTGTCTAATGGCTTTTATTCTACCATGTTAACAGCGAACGGTTCTGGTTACAGCCGTTGGCACGATTATGCGATTACGCGCTTTATTCCTGATGCAACAGAAGATCAACAAGGTACTTTATTCTTCTTACGTGATACGCATAGTGGACGGTGGTGGTCTGTTACTGGTGAGCCAACACGTGTTATTGAAGAAGACGCTGTCAGCATTTTTACAGATGAAAAGGCTGAATATACAAAAATGGTTGATGGTATTAAATCAACACTTGAATGTCTTATTACATCTGAAGGATGTGGCGAAGGGAGACGTATTCAACTGATGAATACGACAAATAAAGACCGACTCATTGAAGTGACTTCTTATGGTGAATTAGCGCTTGCCACGATGGATACAGACCAAGTTCATCCTGTTTTTTCCCGTATGTTTATAGAGACAGAAATTACTGAAGAAGGTAAAACAATTTTTGCCAAAAGGCGCAAACGCTCGCCTAGTGATCCTGAAATCTATGTTACCCATTTTGTTTCTAGTACAACAGATATTCTCCAAGAGACAGAAGCTGAAACAGATCGCTCTCTGTTTATTGGTCGGGGGCGATCCATTCATCGTCCTGCTGCATTTGACCAAAATGCTCGTTTCAGTAACAGTCAAGGTTGTGTTCTTGACCCTGTTATGTCATTGCGATGCCGTATAAAAATTCCAGCCCATGAAAAAGCAGAACTTATTTTTTGGACTTTTGCTGCTCATACAAAAGAAGCGCTAAATAATCATATTAAACATTATCGACAACCTGATATGTTTCAAAAAGAACTTTCAATGGCATGGACGCGCTCACAAGTCGCACTGTATCAGAGCGGAACCCAGCTTAAAGACGCTATTGTCTATCAAAAATATGCAACACCACTTATTTATCCAGAAAGAACGTGGCGTCTTCCTTCTGAAATATTAGCAAAAACGCTAGGAAAACAGTCTAATCTTTGGCCCATGTCTATCTCAGGAGACAATCCACTCTGTCTTCTTAGATTAAATAACGAGGGAAATATAACTGTACTGCGCGAGCTCCTTAAAGCACATGAATATTGGCGTATGCGTGGACTCATTGTTGATTTGGTCATTCTTAATGAACAAACATTTTCTTATATACAAAGTACACAACGCGCTCTTGAGTGGGTCTGTGAATCTTATTATCACCACACGCAAAAAGCAGATGAACGCCAACATATTTTCATGCTTCGACGCGATCAAATGAGTGAACAGAGTTTTAAAACGCTTCTTGCATCAGCGCGTATCGTTCTTGATGCCCAAAATGGCTCTTTATCTGAACAACTTAAACGACTTGATGAGAATGATTTTAATCTCACAGTTCGTAAAAATTATCAAGAACCTTATGATCAATTAGACTTGCCAAGATATAACGAAGGACAGCAATTTACAACACAAACTGAACAAAATCTTTTTTCTTCCATTGGTCTTATTAGCCAACAAAAACCATCCTCTTTTCTCCCAAATGGAGAAGATCTAAGATATTGGAATGGTTACGGTGGTTTTAATCAGCACAATCATTATGTAATACGTCTTCATGGACGTACCACTACACCGCATCCGTGGATTAATGTCATTGCTAATCACAGATTTGGTTTTCATGTCTCTGCTGAAGGTGCAATTTTTACTTGGGCTAACAATAGCCGCGATTATCAACTAACTCCTTGGGCGAATGATCCAACGTCTAACCGACCAGGAGAAGCTCTTTATCTGGTTGATCGCCAGTCTTTAAAACGTTTCTCACCCGTTTCTACTGTTGAATGTGACGAAAATATTGTCTATGAGGCGTGTCATGGGTTTGGATTCTCAACTTTTAAATCAACACATTCAGAAATCGCATTAGAACTGACTCATACACTTGATCCCGAAAAACCTATTCGCTTTTCACGTCTTATCCTTACGAATGAAGGGAAAAAACCACGCAGTTTACGCCTTTATAATTATGTTGAATGGGTTTTGGGAAATGTCCGTACAAAATATGCCCCCTTTATTGTTTCCTCTTATGAGACAAGATGGGGTGCACATTTTATTCAAAATCCCTATCACATCGAGAAATCTCAACAAGTTACATTTTTATCAGCATCCGAAATGCCAACCAGCACGACGACCAATCGCGCTGAATTTATTGGTGCAACGGGAACCGTAACACGTCCAAATGCGATCCGTAAAGCCGCTGCTCTTTCAAATACCATTGAAGCAGGATGTGATCCTTGTTCAGCATTCGCCTATGATATTGATCTTCAACCAGGGCAAACAAAAGAAATCATCTTCTATCTTGGCAGTGCTGAAAATAGGCAAGAAGCTGAAAAATTACTCAATCAAGTACGTGCAAGTGATTTTGAAATTCAGCTCACAAAACAAAAACAGCAATGGAGTGATTTTGTTTCTCCTTTCCAAGTCAAAACACCTGATGCTTCTTTTAATCTTATGGTCAACCATTGGCTTCCTTATCAAATCTACGCATGCCGCATCATGGCACGCGCAGGCTTTTACCAAGCGAGTGGTGCATTTGGTTTTCGTGACCAGTTACAAGATAGCTTGTCTTTGTTATTGCTGGAACCACAATTAGCACGTGAACAATTGTTAAATGCAGCAGCGCACCAATTTCTTGAAGGTGATGTGCAACATTGGTGGTTGCCTGACACAAATGCTGGTGTTCGTACATACATTTCTGATGATATCGTTTGGCTTGCATATGCAACAGCTCTTTATGTCACTACCACTGGTGATGACGCTTTTCTTGATACGCTCATTCCTTTTATTGAAGGGGATGTTCTCAAAAGTGGGCAACAGGATGCTTATTTTCAACCCACCCAATCCCCAAAGGTTGCAACAGTTTATGAACATTGTGTTTTAGCTTTAGACCTTGCCATTAAACGCTGCGGACCACATGGTCTCCCTCTTATTTTAGGTGGGGATTGGAATGATGGCATGAATTTGGTCGGTGTGGAAGGAAAAGGCGAAAGCATTTGGTTAGGATGGTTTCTTGGGTACACATTACAAGCATTTATCTCTTTAGCCAAAAAACGTGGTGACAATAGCCATATGCAAATATGGAGTACGTACCTTGAACATTTAACAAAATCCCTAGAGAAAAATGGTTGGGATGGTGCTTGGTATCGACGTGGTTATTTTGATGATGGAACACCTCTTGGCTCTAAAATCAATGATGAATGTCAAATTGATACCATTGCTCAATCTTGGGCTGTCATTTCTCAAATGGCATCGCCTGAACGTCAAAAACAAGCAATGACATCAATGTTGGAACATCTCTATGATAAAAAAGGCGGACTCATTCGCCTTTTTTGGCCGCCTTTTGATAAAAGTACGCTCGAGCCTGGTTATATAAAAGGTTATCCTCCAGGAATTCGAGAAAATGGTGGTCAATACACGCATGGTGCCATTTGGAGTATTTTTGCGTTGGCTGAAATGGAACAAAACGATAAAGCTTATGCTTTATTTTCTATGATAAACCCAATTACCCATGGACAAGATCCTGAAATTTATCGTGTTGAACCTTATGTAATGGTCGCAGATATTTATGCTGTTGAACCACGATGTGGTCAAGGCGGTTGGACTTGGTATACAGGTTCAGCCGGTTGGTTTTATCGCGCCGCAACACAAGCTATTCTTGGAATACAGCGTCAGGGAGACCTATTGTTTTTGCAGCCACATTTACCCTCTATTTGGCCAAAATATGAAGCAACAATGAAGTTTTATGATGCCGTTTATTGCATTAAAGTAAAATGGGGACCTAAAAATATGCTCTATATTAATAGCAAAGAATATACCGAAGTTCATATAGGGATAAAGTTACAAAAAACAGGTCAGCATGAAATTATACGTATTGTCAAATCTTAAAGATTAAAGATGAAAAAAGAGAGCAGACTTTTTATTCTTGTCCAAAACTGTAGAGTTGTTATATTGCACCGCCTATATTAGCCGTGTTGGTGCATAATATTTTAGATTTTATGAAAATGAAAGAAAAAGGTTATGAATCATCCGGATATTGCTAGACGTGTTTACAATCACACTTGGAAACTTGATCCCATTATTCGGTCACTTCTTGATACGGATTTTTATAAGCTTCTAATGGTGCAGATGATTTGGGGGTTATATCCTAATGTTAATGTTACTTTTTCCCTCATAAATCGCTCTAAAACAATACGTCTTGCCGACGATATTGATGAGAGTGAATTGCGTGCCCAACTTGATCATGCTCTTAGTTTGCGCTTTACAAAAAAAGAAATGATTTGGCTTGCTGGTAATACATTTTATGGACGCAAACAAATTTTTGAACCGGATTTTCTTCAGTGGCTTGAGAATTTTCAACTTCCAGAATATGAACTCACCCGCAAAGATGGCCAATATATCCTTCATTTTCATGGACCCTGGGCCCATAGTTCCATGTGGGAAATTCCTGCCCTTGCTATTATTAGTGAATTACGTTCACGTGCTGCTCTCAAAAAACTAGATCGTTTTGCTCTTGATGTACTTTATGCGCGTGCTAAAGCAAAAATGTGGAGTAAAGTTGAACGTCTCAAAAAATTGCCTGATATTAAAATATCTGACTTTGGGACAAGGCGTCGCCATTCTTTTTTATGGCAGCGCTGGTGTGTGGAAGCATTAAAAGAAGGCATTGGTCATTCTTTTACTGGAACTTCTAATGTTCTTCTTGCCATGGATACGGATTTAGAAGCTCTTGGAACCAATGCACACGAATTGCCTATGGTTATTGCGGCTCTCAGCAACAATGATGATGAATTACGCAGAGCTCCGTATCAAGTCTTGCAAGATTGGAATCGTTATTATGGTGGAAATCTTCTCATTGTATTACCTGATACCTTTGGTACAGAAGAATTTTTACGCAATGCACCAGATTGGGTCGCTGATTGGACGGGTTTCAGACCCGATAGTGCGCCTCCTATTGAAGGTGGTGAACGTATTATTCAATGGTGGAAAGAAAAAGGAAAAGATCCACGCAAAAAACTTTTAATTTTTTCTGATGCTCTTGATGTCAATACAATTGAAAAAACCTATCATCATTTCCATGGTAAAGTGCGCATGAGTTTTGGATGGGGCACGGATCTTACCAATGATTTTACAGGCTGTGCACCTCAGGAAATCGAAACTCTTGATGCTCTTTCCCTTGTTTGTAAGGTGACCTATGCCAATGGTCGACCAGCCGTAAAACTTTCAGATAATCCTGAAAAAACGATTGGTGATTCAAAAGAAGTACAACGTTATCTCAATTTTTTTGGTAATAAAAAACGAATTGCTAGACCTATAAAGACATAGTTTCCGGTTCTTTAAAACAAGTATATTGATCCATCATATTGTTTATAAGATTGATTTTTGTCCTACCCTAAGGACGAGGATTCTTAACCTTTGCTGGTCTGTAAACAGTTCGGCTGTTTTTGAGCAGATTCTACTTGGCCTACCACGCATACGCTTCACTTACATAAGGCGCGATAGATAAGACTTAAAAATATTTACGACGCATTAAAAAAATACTTAACGGGCCAAGGAAGTTTAGCCAAGAAGATTTTCTCATTTTAACCCTGTTAAATCAAGCACACTCATCTCCTTGCATGTATGAAGGTTTTCAAGTTCTAAGGGTTATTGTTGTAGTTTGACAGTAGGTTTTATACTAAGTGGGAAGAGGTTGGATTAAGTAGGAATACGTGGTAATTTGTTGTTTTTATGTACAATTTTGACCATTCAATGCGCGTTTTATCAAAATAGATTTTGACACCTAAAATTGCAAAAATTACCGAAAATCAGAAAAAAGTGCGTTTCCATAAATAAAAATGAGAAAAGGCTTTCAAAACCCTTTGAGAACATCTTTAAACTCTTTGAAAAAATAAATTGGTACAAAATCTAGTGTCAAAATATACAAAACCAGATGACAAGCTATAATTGTAGCATTAGGAATTACTAAGGCAAAATTGGAGGATGACAAATAGCATGGTGACTATTGGTGTGCATTTTGAAAGGCAAGGATGATGGTGCTCAAATAGATTTTATACACGTTACAATGAGATTTTACTTTATCCATGTATGGTCTGCTATTATGAAATGAGTAAAGTGTTGGGAGATGTTTCATTAAAATAAATGTGTAAATAACATGATTTGGGAGACCTTTTGTTTTACGTGAGGGGCATGACTTTATTAAAAACAGAGAATGCAATAATATTTTTATTTCGAATAAGCTTTATACAAAGACAGAGAAATTATTTATTCGCATATTATAATAAGAATGCGTGTATATATAAAACCATTTGAAAAACTCTGTTGTTTCTTATGAATTATTCTTAAGTTAATAACAGATGTAACATTAAAGATTGATATAATAGACCGGCTTCTTAACTGTATAAGTATAAAAATGATGGTGTTTAGTAAGCTTTGTATTATATCCTCATTAAGAGATATGAAAACAAACGAAATGTCTTTTAGAAAGAAATGACTATCATATCAATGACTTTTTAATGATGTATATGTAGAGATTCATACAAACATGCTTTACAAAAATAATGACTCTCTTCCATGAATGTGATTTATCATTGTTTACCAAGTGAGAACATTTTGAGTGTTCATAAAAATTATTTCACAAACATATTATTAATTAATTGCGTTCAAAAAGCTTGCTATTTCATATGCATTTTGGAAATGGAGAGCTTATATTCAAAACTTAAAAGTTCTCATAGTTTTTACAAATAAGTTGAAGCTAAAAAGAGTATCCCATAAAGCCTTTTTTATCATTAGGAAGATGGACGTGTTACAATATAAATGGCAATCAGCAATAATATAACCGCAACAAGTAAAGAAATCCACAAAGGAGGGTGTAGCATTACAAAAAAGGATAAAAATCCTCCTGTCATACTCATCATTGCAAAAACTTTAACGAATGGAGAGATTGCTTTTTTTTCTTCCCATCGCTTAATAGGGGGACCAAAAATACGATGATTATTCAACCATTGATGAAAACGTGGAGAAGAACGCGTAAAACACCATGAGGCAACCAATAAAAAAGGCACAGTTGGCATAATAGGTAATACGACACCGATAATACCTAATATAACCATCGCCCACCCTGCTATATAATAGCAGATACGTAAAGGGTGCGATATCTTCAAATCTTTTTTCATTTTCTCGTACTATTTTCCTCTACGCAAAACCCTATACAAAAACATTGTATCTGTTTTTTTCTGTTTACATGTCTGAGTGTACAATTACGCTCTACCCCTTCATGCGTAAGTGTCTTTGCTGTTATAAGTTCCTTGAAAATACCGAATAGCTTACACAATATTATAATCATTTTAAATGATTTCAAGAAAAGAGGAGAGATTTTAGAAAAACAAAAAAATAAAAAGGCTGCAGAAAAAATCAATGCAGCCTCTTAATTAAGAATGCAGTGTTGGGGGGGGGGAGAAAATTTACTGCATTCACCTGCTAGATATTAGGAGGAAAAATAACCTAGCACCCCAAACTCTAATTAAAATAAAAATGAGAAACAATATATAAAAATGCATGGCTGATATGCATGAATTTTAACACTTTCAAGTCTCTTGAACTGTGTTTCGACGAAAGAAAATCATCATGAAAATAGCCATAAAAATCAACGTCAAGATCAACACAATTGTGGAAGCAGAATCAGAGCCGATAAATAAGCTGAGATAAATCCCTAAAAAACCAGAAAAAGCTGCAACAAGTATCGCGATCATTAACATAAAAGAAAACCGCTTTGTGACAAGATAGGCAATTGCTCCTGGTGCTATCAGTAAAGAAATAACGAGTACGATACCTACAGCTTTCAAAGCCGCAACAATTGTAAGAGAAATCATCGTTAGCAGGGTATAGTGGAGTAGAGATATTGGTAACCCCATTGCACGTCCTTGAACTGTGTCAAAAATATACAGCATAAAGTCGCGCCATTTTGCTGCTAAAATAAAAGTGACAACAGCAGAAATGATTGCCGTCTGCGTTATATCAAGCCAGTTAACACCCAAGAGATTACCAAATAGAATATGATTCAAATCTAAGCTACTATAAATAGACGTGGCTAAAACAAGCCCCAAACCAAACATTGAAGAAAAGACCACACCCATCACCGTGTCCTGTTTGATACGGCTATTGCTCCCTAAAAAACCCGTTAATAGTGCACACACCATTCCTGCAACAAAAGCACCGCAAGTAATCAAAGTCATTGTAATATTCTCTGGACGCATATGCTGAAACCAAGCAAATGGCAAAGAAGTTAAAAATGCGATTACCCATGGTGTTGTCATATAACCAACAACAACACCTGGAAAAACTGCATGAGAAATGGCATCGCCTAACAGCGCCCATCCTTTCAAAATAAGAAAACAGGAAAGCATCGCCATGGGAATAGAAAGAATCATGACAATAAGCATACCCTTAAGCATAAAAGAAAACTGAAATGGAAGCAGTAATTGATCAATCATGATAATATTACACCCTTTTTTGCCGCATTTATGCGTAAGCGCGCAGCAATAAACCCATGTTTAGGAGCAAAAATAAAAGCCAAAACAAATAAAGATGCTTGAAAAAGCACTACAACCCCCCCCGTTTGTGCATTCAAAAAATAACTCACATAAACACCCAAGACACTTGTGAAGGTTCCAATTACAACTGCAATAACCAAGATGTTCACGAAACGATCACTTAAAAGATAGGCCGTTGCCCCAGGTGTCACAACAAGACAAATGACTAAGAATGCTCCAACGGTTTGCATCGCAGCAACAGTACAAGCGGCAAGCAATGTGAAAAAGAGAATCTTTAAAAATTTTACGTTTAATCCAATGGCATGCGCATGCGTTTCATCAAATAATGACACAAGAAGATCTTTCCATTTCAAAAGCAATATAAGCAACGAAACAAAGCCGATAAAAGCCAATTGTAGAATATCTGTTGAACTCACTGCTAAAATATTTCCCAAAACAATCGTATCAATATTAACAGCCATTGGTTTTAATGATTTGAGAAACAACCCAAAGGCAAAAAAGGAAGAAAAAATGAGCCCAATAATGGTATCTTCTTTAAGCTTTGTCCGGTGGTTAAAAAAGAGCATTGCTGCTGCTGCAAGACCACCAGAAAAAAAAGCGCCGAGTGAAAAAGGTAACCCTAAAAGGTAAGCTCCTGCTACACCAGGAACAATCGAATGGGAAAGTGCATCACCAATCAATGACCAACCTTTTAACATCAAAAAAGCTGAAAGAAAGGCACAAACACACCCAACTAACCCAGAAACCCACATTGCATTCACCATATATTGATAGCTCAGTGGCTCAAGCAACCAAGAAATCATGCAACGTGCTCCACTCTTTCAATATCTTCACAAACGCTAGACTGCTTTCTTCCCATGAAAACATCATTTTTTTTTGTGGTTTGAAGATCAAAAATATGGTGATGCAAAGACCCTCCAAAAGTTTTCTCCAGATTTTCCTTTGTAAAGATTTTTTCTGTTAACCCAGAAGCTAAAACAGTACCTTTTATTAAAACTGTATGATCACAAAATTCGCGAACAGAACCCAAATTGTGAGTTGAAACCAAGATCACTGCTCCTTCTTTACGGAGATCTTGTAACAAAGCAATGATTTTATCTTCTGTTGTAACGTCAACCCCTGTAAACGGCTCATCTAATAAAATAGCTTTTGCTTTCTGTGCAAGCGCGCGCGCTAGGAAAACACGCTTTTTCTGTCCACCAGAAAGTTCTCCAATTTGGCGCTTGGCAAAAGCCAACATATCAACGCGTTCTAAGGCAATACGAACGGCCTCATAATCTTGTGTACGGGCATAGCGAAAGAAATTCATATGACCGTACCGCCCCATCAATACAACATCTTCAACCAAGACAGGAAAATTCCAATCAACATCTTCACTTTGAGGAACATAAGCAATAAGATTTTTTTTCAAAGCTATATCAACGGGCAAATCAAACATACGAATTTTTCCCTTTGAGGGGCGTACAAACCCCATAATCGCTTTAAATAACGTTGACTTACCGGATCCATTAACACCAACCAATGCCGTAATAGAACCCTTTGGACTTTCAAAATTCACTTCGCGTAAAGCTGTATGTCCATTACGATATGTTACCGTTACTCCTTGGGCAAAAATTCCACATTCCGTCATTGGTTTTTTACTCCCTCTACTAAAGCATTGCTAATACGCCCACTCGTGACACGTAATAAATCAATATAAGTGGGTACCTCACCATTTTTCTCACTTAAAGAATCAACATAAAGAACACCACCGTATTTAGCTCCTGTTTCTCTGGCAACCTGCTTAGCAGGCGCAGGGGAAATAGTGCTTTCAGAAAAAACTGCATGAATATTGTATTTGCGAACCATATCAATAACATGCTTGACCTGCTGTGGTGTTCCTTGTTGGTCAGCATTGATGGGCCATAAATAAAGTTCTTTTAGATCAAAATCACGCGCCAAATAGCTAAAAGCCCCCTCACTAGTCACAAGCCAACGTTTATCTTGCGGTACAGCTTCTAATTCAGCCCTAATTGGATCAATCGTTGCACGAATTTTCTGTTTATAAATTTCAGCATTCTGTTTATAAATTTCAGCATGTTCAGGATCATATTTTACAAAAGCATCGCGAATATTATCAACGTAAATCAAAGCAGAGGTCGGTGACATCCACGCATGAGGATTGGGTTTACCGCTAAAGGGGCCCTCACCAATTTTAATGGGTACAATACCTTTTGAAACAACAACACTTGGAACATCCTTGATATTTTGAAAAAACTTTTCAAACCAAAGCTCTAACTCTAAACCATTCCACAATACAAGGTTAGCTCCCTGAGCACGCATAAGATCGCGTGGGGTGGGTTGGTATTCATGAATTTCCGCACCTGGTTTTGTAATGGATTCAACATCAGCGGCATCACCTGCTACATTGCGTGCCATATCAGCAATGATAGTGAATGTCGTAACAGCTTTAAATTTACCAGCACACAAAGCAAAATTGGGTGTAAAAAAAATAACACTTCCAAAAACTATGGTGAAAAACGTTCTTACGTTCATTGATTCTCTCTTTCCTTTATATGCCTTCTTTTTATTGCAAATAATTTGCATTATCATTTAGCAATAGCAGTTATCTTTTACATTTGCAATGAAGGATTAAGAGAAAAAATAACTTTTCAAGATGTTTAAAAACAGTTTTTTCATATTGAAAAAACTGATGATTTAAGCAGCTTGTTTTGGTAATAAGATCCCCTTTCAAGAAGCTCTATAGCTCTTGAGTGCTAAACAAAAAGGGAGTACTCAAACAAGCTCCCACTTCATGTAAAATATCTCATAAAAAATGAGAATACTCAGTAGCGCAAATATGCACCTGTCATTTTGGTAACATTATCCACGATTTTTGAGGCAAGCTTTTCTAAATCTTCATCTGTTAGAGTCCGTTCTATGGGCTGAATAGTTACTTCAATTGCGACAGATTTTTTATCTTCACCAAAGCTTAAATCTTCAAAAATATCAAAAACCTGCACTGAATGAATAAGTTTTTTATCGGCTCCACCTGCCGCACGAATAATAAGAGAAGAGGCAACAGTTTTATCCGCTATAAAGGCAAAATCACGCCGCACCATTTGAAAAGGTGAGAGTTTCAAAGGAGGACGGCTTTTGGTCGTTTTTTTCTTTGATTCTGGAATTCGATCTAGAAAAATTTCAAAGCCGCATAAAGGGCCACTGACATCTAACTTTTCTAATGTAGCAGGATGAAAAACACCAAAAAAACCAAGAATAATCTTTGATCCAAGTTTTATGACACCTGAACGACCAGGATGATACCAATCCGGTGCTCCAACTTCAATCTGCACTTTCCCAACATCCATATCGCATGCTTCTAAAATAGCTAAAGCATCTGCTTTGGCATCAAAAACATCAACGACGGTTGCATTTCCATTCCAAAAACGCCCAGCCCCTTTAAATTGCTCTGTTCCGCGACGAATTCCACTAACAACACGGTGTTGTTTATCAGGGGTGTCGCCCTCATAAATACTTGAAACTTCAAACAAAGCAAGATCGGAAAAACCACGATCAGCATTTCTTTGTGCCGCCATAATCAAGCCAGGTAAAAGGGAAGGACGCATCATTGACATATCAGCAGCAATAGGATTAACTAATTTAAGCTCTTCTTGACCTCCTCCAAAAGCAAGAGCTTGATTTTCAGAAATAAAAGACCATGTCACCGCTTCTTTCATACCACGTTGCACTAGAGCCAAACGTGTAGCACGTGAACGAATTTGTGCGCATGTTAAAATTTGATCTTTTCCTTCTGCAAAGTTTTCCAAAGGAATAGGTTTAATTTTATCTAACCCATAAATTCTCATAACCTCTTCCACCAAATCGGCTTTACCCATAATATCAGGGCGCCATGATGGTACTTTTACCGTAACGACTTCTCCTTTTCCTTCAACAAAAAATCCAAGTTTTGTTAAAATAGAGATGACTTTTTCAGGTTCTATTTCCAAATTTGTTAAACGTTTAATTTCAGAAAAAGGAAAAGCGATTTGTTTGATTTCTTGTTGCTGATAGCCAACGATCTTCTTTTTAGATACTTCACCACCACAAAGACGTAAGACCAATTCTGTTGCAATCTCAAGTCCTGTTTCTATAAAAGCCGGGTCAACACCTCGTTCAAATCGATAACGTGCATCACTGATAAGACCTAATGCTCTTCCTGTTTGTGCAATGCTTCGCGCATCCCAAAGCGCCGATTCAATAATAACGCGATGTGTTGTTTCATCACAACTCGTTCTTTCTCCGCCCATGATACCGGCAATCGAAACAACCCCCTCGTCGTCTGCAATGACACAATTCTTAGGGCCCAGATGATAGATTTTTCCGTTCAGTGCTTGAAGCTGCTCTCCTTCACGCGCGCAACGTACACACAAATTACCTTTAATTTTATCTGCATCAAAAACATGGAGCGGACGACCAAGGTCAAAACTGATGTAATTGGTCATATCAACAAGCGCATTAATCGGTCTCAGACCAATTGCATTCAAACGCTGTTGCATCCACTGTGGTGATGCACCATTTTGAACATTGCGCACTTCACGCCAAGCAAAACCTAAACATAATGATGAATCTTGCGAAAAATCTAATGAAACATCGAGAGGTGTTTCAAAGGAAGGATCAAATTTTGACAAGGATAATTCTTTTAATTTTCCCATTCCAGCGGCAGCAAGATCACGTGCAATACCACGAACACCTGTGCAATCGGAACGATTAGGGGTCAAACCAATATCAATAACCGGATCATCTAAACCAGCATAAGCTGCAAATGAACCTCCAATAGGTGCATCTTCTGGAAGTTCAATAATCCCATCATGCTCATTTGATAATTCAAGCTCCGCTTGTGAACACATCATCCCAAAACTTTCAACACCTCGGATTTTTCCTACAGATAATGTTACATCAAGTCCTAGAATATAAGTGCCTGGTAGTGCCAGAACACCAACAAGACCTGCGCGTGCATTTGGTGCTCCACAGACAACTTGAACAGGTGTGGAAGTCCCTGTATCGACTGATAAAATTTGAAGTTTATCTGCATCAGGATGCTTTATTGCTGTTAAAACTTTTGCAATCACAAAACCTTTTAAAGAAGACCGATCATCAACGTAATCAACCTCAAGACCTATAGCGGTTAATTTTTCACAAATTTCATTCAAAGATGCATTTGTTTCTAAGTGATCTTTTAACCAGGACAATGTAAACTTCATTTTAAAACCTCACATGAAAGCGATGACTAAGATCACACATTTCTATTAGGAAAAAAAGCAGGCATATCAAAGCAACGAAAGCCATAATGGTCTAACCAACGCAGGTCAGCGTCAAAAAAAGCCCGCAAATCAGGCATACCGTATTTCAACATGGCAATACGATCAATGCCCATGCCCCATGCAAAACCTTGATATTCATCTGGATCTAAACCAACATTTTTCAACACCTGCGGATGCACCATTCCGCATCCTAAAATTTCCAACCAATCCTGTCCTTCTCCGAACTTTACTTCTGAACCAGAACGATCACATTGAATATCTACCTCCATAGATGGTTCGGTAAACGGGAAAAAAGAGGGACGAAAACGCATTTTTACAGAGGGAACTTCAAAAAATGCTTTACAAAAGGTTTCATGTAGCCACATCATATGGGCTATGGTGGAGGTTTTATCGATGACAAGACCTTCTACCTGATGGAACATGGGAGAATGTGTTGCATCCGAATCCATGCGGTAAGTTTTTCCAGGAATAATGATCCGTATCGGTGCTTTTTGTTTTTCTAGTGTACGAATTTGTACGGGTGATGTATGGGTTCGCAATAATTTTCGTTCTCCCATTTTATCAACATCAAAAAAGAAGGTATCATGCATTTCACGCGCTGGATGCCCTTCAGGAAAATTCAATGCTGTAAAATTATAATAATCTGTTTCAATATCAGGTCCCTCTGCAAGAGAAAAACCCAACTTTGTATAAATGGCAATAATTTCCTCAATCACTTGTGAAATAGGATGAATGCGTCCCCGTTCTATAGGTGAAGAGCGAACAGGCAAGGTAACATCAACTTTTTCACGAGAAAGACGGGCATCCATTGCCTGTCTTTTCAGAAGATCACGCTTTTGTGCCCATAATTCTAAAATGCGATTTTTTAATCTATTAAGAACTGGTCCAACTTTATGGCGCTCGCCAGCATCCATTTTTCCTAATTCTTTTAATTTTTCAGAGATACTACCTTTTTTACCCAATGCTGCAATACGCACTTCTTCAAGTGCTTGTTCATCACCTGCTGCCTCTAAGGCTAAACAAATTTCTTGTTCCAGACGCTCAATATCATTCATATTTTTGCCTATTTTTTAATAAAGAAAAACCCGCACTCGCAATAGCCAGCACGGGACCTCGAATAAATGAATGCTTTAAGAGAACACGACTGGCTTATTTGACAGCGCCTTCGAAAGCATTAGGTGTCGTATCTTTTAAATATTCTAAAGCTTTTTTTGCCGAAGCTACTAAAGCAGAAAATGCTTCTGCCTCATGGATTGCTATATCTGAAAGAACCTTACGATCAACCTCAATACCGGCTTTTGATAAGCCATCAATAAAACGTCCATAAGTTAAACCTTCTGCGCGAACAGCCGCATTAATTCTCTGAATCCACAAAGAACGGAAAGTACGTTTCCTATTTTTGCGATCACGATAAGCGTATTGCTTTGAACGATCAACCGCTGCTTTAGCTGCACGAATGGTATTTTTACGACGACCGTAAAAACCTTCAGCCTGTTTAAGAACTTTTTTGTGCTTAGCGTGTGCTGTCACACCTCTTTTCACACGAGCCATATTATAATCTCCTCAAAATCAAAAGCGTAAGGTTTAAATACCATTCGGCAAATAATGCTGAATGACTTTTTTAGCATCTTGTTCACACAAAACCATTGTTCCACGTGCATCGCGAATAAATTTATTCGAACGCTTAATCATGCCGTGGCGCTTACCGGCAGCTGCTACTTTAATTTTGCCTGACGCAGTGATTTTAAACCGCTTTTTAGCGGATGATTTGGTCTTCATCTTGGGCATTTTGCTACTCCGTACATTAATTTATTCAATCAAACATTTTATTCACTCAAGCGGACCAACGCTTGAACAAGCATTTAAACAGCCACGGCATGCCCTGCCGGGCGGCTCTTAAAGACGTTTTCATAAGCTAGTATACACAAAATAGCAAGACCGTATTACAAAAAAATCGGCGCTCCATTGTCTTGAAGCTCAACCAAAGGTGCTGGAATTGCATTTGTTTTGATGGCTGCTTTACATAAATCGGCAATAATGCATTGCGTACATTGTGGTTTACGGGCTTGACAAATATAGCGACCATGTAAAATCAGCCAATGATGCGCATGGCGAGTATAATGAACAGGTATAATCTTTAATAATTTTTTCTCAACAATTTCTGGTGTTTTTCCAGGCGCCAAACCAAGACGGTTGCTTAAGCGAAAAATATGTGTATCTACTGCCAATGTAGGCTGACCAAAAGCAACATTCAAGACCACATTAGCCGTTTTGCGCCCAACTCCAGGAAGGGCCATGAGTGCTTCACGCGTATCGGGTACTTGACCACCATATTGATTAATTAAACAGTTGCAAAGCGCATAAACATTACGTGCTTTTGCACGCCAAAGGCCAATTGAACGGATATGATTTGCTATTTCTTCTTCCCCTAATGCAACCATTTTTTCCGGTTGATCAGCAAGGAAAAATAATTCTTTTGTCGCTTTATTAACGCTTACATCTGTCGCTTGAGCCGAAAGCACAACGGCAACTAAAAGTGTAAAAGTATTTATATAGTTAAGATCACTCTTAGGTGTTGGGCGTTGCACAGAAAAACGGCGAAATATTTCCGCAATTTCATCTTTATTATACAATATACTAGATAAATTTCGCACCTTTGATAATTTTATGTTACTTTGAGGCATTGAACTCTCTTAAATCTTCTCTCTTGAAGTTATCATTCACGCTCGCCATATGAGAGGAGTGCAGCGAACACTTTTATAGAGTTGGTCAAGTAAAGCCGTTTTAAAGAGGATACTCATGAATGACACATGTGACGCCTTTCTCCAATCCTTTTCTTTTAGGGTTTGAAACCGTAGAAAAAATATTGCAACGTATCGGTAAAGCTGATGAGGCTTACCCAGCCTATAATATTGAACGTTTGCATAAAAGTGATGATGCAAATCATATCCGGATAACTTTGGCTGTTGCTGGATTTAAGATTAACCATCTTAATATTTTACTCGATGACAATCAATTGGTTATTCATGGTAAACAAACAGACAACCAAAATCATCAATATTTATATCGGGGTATAGCTGCGCGACAATTCCAGCGAACCTTTGTTCTCGCGGAAGGGATGCATGTTACAAATGCAGAGTTGAAAAATGGTCTTTTATCAATTAATCTGTATCAACCAAAATTAAAAAAAGAAATAAAACAGATTCCAATTAAAGTCAGTAGTGGTGAGTCATAAAAGTTAAGGCGTAAAGGAACAGTGAAATGGGAGAACACAAACAAAACTTGTCGTTTCAGAACACATCCTACTCTGATGCGGGACAGATTGCCTATTTAAAAAAAGTTTGTACAGATGATCTGGCTAAAAACTTTCCAGATCTTCCACCAATGACCCCAGGCATTACGATATGGGCTCTCTTTGGTGAAACAGGTTATCCTATCATTTTATCCGATGAGCGTTCTATCGCCCTTGCTGGAGCCAATGAGCATGAACTACAAATTGTAACTCTGCACTAGATTACCTTACGAGAAAAAGCTGTACTCTTTATAAATTCTATCTATTTTTTCGTAAAGGGTGTAATGTGAGTTATAATTAGATTAAGTATTGATTTATATTCATAATTAATTTTTTACAACTGGAATGAGAGTCCCGAATATCATAAGGTTCTCTCATTTGAGATCTTCTTATATTGAAACAATTAAAGTCACTTGCTTGATGTCATAAGCAGGGAGAGCCATGTGGATAAAAACACTTGAAGAAAGGAATAAAAATATCTCTTTTTAATTGTCTCAATTACCAAGGACGTTCACGATATGGGGATAAAAAAATGTATGATGGTGTCAGTATTGAAGAGTGTAAAAACAAAAGCATGAGATAATGCGTCATCATTATTTAAAAGATATTTTTATGAATGCGTTTGAAAGGTGTAAAGCTGAATTATAAGGAGATGATAGATTTTTATCACGATTTCTTTATATTCTTTCCAATTCCAGAAATTACGCAAACAGATAGATGCAATATGCTAACCAAATCTGGCATACAAAAATCTGGAACAGTTCGTGTCATACTGAAGCGTTTTGATATTTATCTCAAACGTGGACTTGCACAGGGATTAGATGTTGACTAACAGGTAATAAAAAACAAAGGCTTTATGAAAAAGTTTATGCAGAGCTTTTAATTTTGTGCTTCAAATGCCGCAGTACAAGGTATTTTTCTCTTTTGAATATTAAAGCTCTTGTTTTTATAATGAAGTTACAGCACAACAAGCAAAATGGAATTATTTGAGGGGAAAAAAATAATGCCTTCTTACCGTTCAAGAATATCAACCCACGGGCGTAATATGGCAGGAGCCCGCGGACTTTGGCGTGCAACAGGGATGAAAGATACTGATTTTGGTAAACCCATTATTGCGATTGCGAATTCTTTTACACAATTTGTACCAGGGCATGTTCATTTAAAAGATCTTGGGCAATTAGTCGCACAACAGATAGCAGTTGCCGGTGGTGTTGCGAAAGAATTTAATACCATTGCTGTAGATGATGGAATTGCGATGGGGCACGATGGAATGCTCTATTCGTTGCCCTCACGTGAAATCATTGCTGATTCTGTAGAGTATATGGTTAATGCACACTGTGCAGATGCACTTGTTTGTATTTCTAATTGTGACAAAATTACACCTGGTATGTTAATGGCTGCTTTACGGTTGAATATTCCGACAATCTTTGTTTCAGGCGGTCCTATGGAAGCAGGTAAGATTAAATGGAAGGATCAAGATCTAACGGTTGATTTGGTCGATGCCATGGTTGCAGCAGCTTCAGAACAAAATTCAGAAGAAGAAGTTGCTGAAATGGAGCGTGCTGCTTGTCCTACATGTGGTTCTTGTTCAGGAATGTTTACGGCCAATTCTATGAATTGCTTAACGGAAGCATTGGGGCTTTCTCTTCCCGGAAATGGATCAATGTTAGCAACACATGCAGATCGACGAATGCTTTTTGAAGAAGCTGGAAAACAGATTGTTGCATTGGTTAAACGTTATTATGAAGAAGATGATGAAACAGTTTTGCCGCGCTCTATTGCTTCACGCAAGGCTTTTGAAAATGCAATGACCGTTGATATTGCCATGGGGGGATCAACCAATACAGTACTGCATCTTTTAGCTGCAGCGCAAGAAGGTGAGGTGGATTTTACCATGACGGATATTGATCATCTTTCACGTTGTGTTCCTGTTTTATGTAAGGTTGCTCCTGCTGTTGCAAATGTACATATGGAAGATGTTCATCGCGCTGGTGGTATTATGGGGCTTTTAGGTGAACTGGATGCGGCAGGACTCATTGATACATCAACTTATACGGTTCACGCAAAAACAATGAAAGAAGCTCTTTACCGCTGGGATGTAAAGCAAACTAATGAGCCAACAGTTCATGCATTTTATCGTGCCGCTCCAGGTGGTATTCCAACACAGACAGCTTTTAGTCAATCTTGTCGCTATGAGACCCTTGACCTTGATCGTGAAAAAGGTGTGATTCGCGATAGGGAACACGCATATTCACAAGATGGGGGATTGGCAGTTCTTTATGGAAATCTTGCAAAAGATGGCTGCATTGTAAAAACAGCAGGCGTTGATCAATCAATTTTAACTTTTAAAGGTCCGGCAAGAATTTTTGAAAGCCAAGATTCAGCTGTTTCAGCTATATTAACTGATAAGATTAAAACAGGTGAAATTGTTTTAATCCGTTATGAAGGCCCACGTGGTGGACCTGGAATGCAAGAAATGCTTTATCCAACGAGTTATCTCAAATCTAAAGGATTAGGCAAGGTTTGTGCACTTGTTACAGATGGACGTTTTTCAGGGGGAAGTTCAGGGCTCTCAATAGGACATATTTCACCAGAAGCTGCTGAAGGAGGAGAAATTGCGTTGGTGGAAGAGGGGGATATCATAGAAATTGATATTCCAAATCGTAGAATTCATATGTTGGTGGATGACGTTGAGATGAAGCAGCGCCGTTCTAAGATGGAAGCAAAAGGAAAAGGCGCTTGGCAACCGATTGAGAAGCGTCAGCGTAAAGTTTCAAAGGCTCTCAAAGCCTATGCAGCGATGACCACATCTGCTGCAAAGGGTGCAGTACGTAATATTTGATGAGTTGAATAGAGATAGTGCTCTGATTTTTTGCATCTTTTGCACGATATTCTAAGCTAATTATTTTATGAGTTTATGAACTTATCAGAATATTTCGAGTCATGATGAGTATGATTAAAAAGCTATCAATACAACTAAAAACTGCGGTAGATTGCTTATTTTAGCAGCTATGTAAGACAGATACAGTATAATTACTTTTCATATCATATTCCAATCTTATATGAGATTATGATTTCTTATTACTCATAATTTATGAAAGATATTTATTGTACTGGTGGCATTATCTTGTTGTACCGTAAAAACACTGTCATTTAGAGCTGTGATATACGGCATCTTCCTTAAATATTAAGTGTGTTTTTAGTGTGTGGTGAATATTCTTAGACTTGTTTGTAAAGCTTTGAGTTTAAGAGAAGCACATGATTAGGAAGTCAAGGAAAATCCGTTAGAAGCTGGACTATTTGCAGACTTGATTCGAATGAAAATCCTTATCCATTAAGGTGTGGGAAGGAGTTGAAGGATGTTTATGAAAATAAAGTACAGCTGTGATATATCTGATTATATGTTTCATATGAAAACAGTAAAAGAGCTCTTTATAACTTAAAATGTGAAGAAAATGCGAGACCCATTATCCATGAATTTATTATGCAAAATGGGATGGTATTTCAACACCAACAGCTTTAAACTAGAAATGTTGCTATGATAACAATAATATCGATCATGAAAAAGCATAATTCACTAAATATGGCGTATTTGCAAGGTGGAGGAGATTTCATGACAATCTTTACAAAAAACGACTATCTTGTAAAAATAGTCGATATTGACCAATTTTGTGTATACGGGCCAATATTGATCTAAGGAAATATGAAATATAATGCATAGGGTTTTGCCTATAGGCAATTACACTTATCAAAATATATTATGTAGAAAAGCGATGGGAATACGATAAATAACTGTTTATGCTGTGGTATATCAAAAATGGTTACGTTATCTCCTATTAAGAAGGTTTTTTAATAAAAAATAACATCTGTTTTCTATAAAGGGTTACTCTTTTCAAGCTGTTTGAGGTGGTAAATTGCTTCTAAAGCTTGTTTAGGAGAGAGTTCATCGGGATGGATATTTTTTAAAGCTTCGTGAAGAACACAATGTTTGTTTCTTTCTTCATTGACGGGAGATGTTGCTTTAAGAGAAAAGAGAGGTAAATCATCAATGAGTTTATGTCCTTTTCCAGCCATTTCGCCTTGTTCTAATTGATGGAGTACATCTGTTGCTCGTGTAATAACGGCTGGGGGAAGTCCAGCAAGCTTTGCCACTTGTACACCATAGGAACGGTCAGCGGCTCCTGGTGTGACCTCATGAAGAAAAACTACATCACCATCCCAATTTTTGACTTTCATGGTTACATTATGCAGTCTGTCAAGTTTTTCGGTAAGTGCAGTCATTTCATGAAAATGGGTAGCAAGAATAGCACGACAATGGTTAACTTCATGGAGATATTCAACAGCAGCCCAAGCAATAGAAAGTCCATCAAAGGTTGATGTTCCACGTCCTATTTCATCAAGAATAACAAGGGAATGGTGGCTAGCATGATTGAGAATCGTTGCTGTTTCAACCATTTCCATCATAAAGGTTGAGCGCCCTCGTGCAAGATCATCGGAAGCCCCAACGCGACTAAATAGGCGATCAACGACACCAATATGTGCTGAAGTTGCTGGAACGAAGGACCCCATTTGCGCCATAATAGCAATAAGAGCATTTTGCCGCAAAAAAGTTGATTTTCCTCCCATATTAGGCCCTGTCAACAGCCAGATTGCTGCATATTGCTGATTTTCTTGCACAGAGAGATCACAATTATTGGCAATAAAAGGTTCTGCTGCTTGTTTGCGGAGTGCTTGCTCGACGACAGGATGGCGTCCTGCTGTAATGCGAAAGGTAAGTGAAAGATCAATTTTAGGGCGGCAATATCCTTGTTCTTCAGCAAGATATGCTAAAGCGACAGAGACATCTAAAATAGCAAGTGCTTCAGAGGCTTTACGAATAAAATCAACTTGTTCGGTAATTTCATGAACGAGAATATCAAAAATCTCTAGTTCAAGTGTCAATGCGTGATTGGCAGCATGGGCAATACGGCTTTCAAGGTCAGCAAGCTCTGTTGTCGTAAAACGCATAGCGTTTGCCATTGTTTGCCGATGAATAAAACTTGCTTTAGCTTGTGGATTATTTGTAAGAGCAGATGCTTGTGTGCTGGTTACTTCAATGAAATAACCTAGAATATTATTATGCTTTATTTTAAGCGTCTTAATATCTGTTTCTTGGGCATATTGCGCTTGAAGTTCAGCAATGACACGGCGAGATTCATCACGTAAAGCACGCATTTCATCGAGCTCTTTATGATAATTGGAACGAATAAAACCACCATCACGTTTAAGGAGTGGGAGATCATCAGCTAATGCTTGTTCTAAATGAAAGTATAACGCTGTGGGTAAGTTTGAGAACACCTGTTGTACATCACTTATTTCTTGAGGCAGAAGCTCATTATCAAGAAGTTGATGCAATTCACGAATGATTTCAAAGCCACGCTGGATTGTCGCCATATCACGGGGACCTCCTCGTCCAAGAGCCAAACGTGAAACGGCGCGGGGCATATCTGGTCCCCCCTTTAAAATAAGCTTTATCGCTTCTGCAAGAGAAGGATTACGTAGAAAAAAATCGATAGAATCCAAACGCGTATCAATAGCTGAAGGAGTGGTGAGGGGAGCAATAAGGCGGTCAATAAGAAGGCGTGATCCTCCTCCTGTTACAGTGCGATCAATAGCTTTTAATAAACTTCCATCCCGTTGACCTGATGTCGTTCGAATAAGTTCAAGGCTTAGTCTGGTTGCGGCATCAATAAAAAGAGTTGCACTTTCATTTTGGCGTTCAGGCTGCATGAGGGGAGGGCGATGCGTGATTTGTGTTTTTTCGATATAACGAATAGCAGCTACAATTGCAGAGAGTTCACAGCGTGAATAATCGGCAACGCCTTCAAGAGTTGAGAGTTTAAAATAATTGCAAATATCGCGTTCAGCGGTGAGTGCATCAAAGAGACAAGCAGGTTGAGGTGAAACGATACGATCAAGAACACTAAAAAGTGACTTGTGAGATTTATCATGAAAAAATGAATCAGAAACAATGATTTCTTGTGGATCCACACGCA
The DNA here is from genome assembly GCF_042195415.1 of Bartonella sp. CE47NXGY. NCBI lineage: Bacteria > Pseudomonadati > Pseudomonadota > Alphaproteobacteria > Hyphomicrobiales > Bartonellaceae > Bartonella > Bartonella sp. CE47NXGY. The sequence goes on from NZ_JBHIOI010000002.1 coordinate 185,049, forward strand.
TAATATCTGCTAAAAGTTTTTCTTGGCGGCTCTCTGTTACACGAAATATGCCTGTTGAGATATCAATCCAAGAAAGAGCAAATTCCTCTCCATCATTGGTTTTTATACGGGAAAGTGTCATCAAATAATTTGCGCGTGTTGGATCAAGGAGTTTTTCTTCTGTTATTGTTCCAGGTGTTACAAGACGAACAACATCACGCCGAACAACAGATTTTGAGCCACGTTTTTTTGCTTCAGCAGGATCTTCTATTTGTTCACAAACAGCAACTCGGTAACCACAAGCAATCAGTTTTTGTAAGTAATCATCTGCAGCATGAACGGGAACACCACACATAGGAATATCTTGTCCTAAATGTTTTCCGCGTGCTGTGAGTGTGATTCCTAAAGCCTGAGCAGCTTCAATCGCATCATTAAAAAATAATTCATAAAAATCCCCCATTCGGTAAAAGAGAAGGGAATCATGATGGACGGCTTTGATTTCTATGTACTGCTCCATCATAGGTGTAAGACGTTCTTGAGAGGAAGCAGATGGGGAGGCAGGCTGTGGAATTAAATTATTTTTATGATTGTTTTTTTTATCCATTTGTACGAGGCCTGTTTCCTTTAAGTGAAGTTTTTACTCTTTTTTGTTTACTTCAATATCTATTTATCTCTAAATTGCAACGCATCATCAGATTTGCTAAGGCAAGAATAGCGATTTCTAATATATGAATCAAATTTAATGACTATACGCATTATCAAGCAAAATTTACACTGTTTTTGGAGAAAATAAAGTGAGATGAAAAAGAGCGAGCAGGATCAGAAAATGTCTCAAACTGTTTACAGTGCGAGCGAAAGAGAAGCTCTAGATTTTCATAGTCGTGGTCGACCAGGAAAGCTTGAGATTATTGCAACAAAGTCTATGGCAACACAGCATGATTTAGCACTTGCTTATTCACCAGGTGTTGCCGTTCCAGTTAAGGCAATTGCTCAAAATCCAGCGCTAGCTTATGATTATACAGCAAAAGGTAATCTTGTTGCTGTTATTTCAAATGGAACCGCTATTTTAGGGTTAGGCAATTTAGGTGCACTTGCCTCTAAGCCGGTCATGGAAGGCAAAGCAGTGTTGTTTAAGCGTTTTGCGGATATTGATTCCATTGATTTAGAAATTGATATAAACGATACAGAAAGTTTTATCAATTTGGTGCGCCATTTAGAACCTTCTTTTGGTGGAATTAATCTTGAAGACATTAAGGCGCCAGAGTGCTTTATGATTGAAAGCCGCCTACGCGAGGTGATGAATATACCTGTTTTTCACGATGATCAACATGGTACAGCGATTATTGTTGCTGCGGGTGTTCTCAATGCTTTGACTTTAACAGGGCGCGATATGCAAAATACGCGGTTAGTCTGTAATGGTGCTGGTTCTGCTGGGATTGCTTGTATTGAACTGATTAAAGCAATGGGCTTTCGTTCTGAAAATATCATATTATGTGATACAAAGGGTGTGGTCTATGAAGGTCGTAAAGAGGGAATGAATCAGTGGAAATCTGCGCATGCTATTCAAACGGATAAACGTACGCTTATGGAAGCAATGGAAGGAGCAGATATATTTTTCGGGGTTTCTGCTAAAGGTGCTCTTACCCCTGAAATGGTAAAATCCATGGCGCCGCAGCCGATCATTTTTGCTATGGCCAATCCCGATCCAGAAATTACACCGGAAGAGGTTATGCAAGTGCGTCATGATGCTATTGTTGCAACAGGGCGTTCCGATTATCCAAATCAGATTAATAATGTTCTCTGTTTTCCTTATATATTTCGTGGTGCGCTTGATGTGCGTGCAACAGTTATTAATGAAGACATGAAGATTGCTGCGGCAAGGGCTCTTGCCGATTTAGCGCATGAGGAAGTACCTGACAGCGTTGCAGAAGCTTATCGTGGAAAGCGATTAAAATTTGGTCCTAATTATATCATTCCCGTTCCTTTTGATCCGCGTTTGTTCACAGTTGTTTCAATAGCGGTAGCAAAAGCAGCAATGGAAAGCGGTGTTGCACAAAAGAACATAGATGATTTAGAGGCCTATGAGCGTGATTTAAATGCGAGGCGTGATCCTACTTCTTCGATAATGCGTGGGGTTTATAACCACGTTCGTCAAGCGCCAAAACAAATTGTTTTTGCAGAAGGTGAAGAAGAACAAGTTATGCGGGCAGCCGTTTCTTATGTTCATCAAAAATTAGGACAAGCGATTTTGGTTGGTCGGGAAGAGCAAATAAGAGAAGCAGCTGTTATCGCTGGAATTGATTTGGAGCGTGAAGGTATTTCTATTATAAATGCCAAGCTTTCTTGCCGTACAGATGCTTATGCGAATTATCTTTATAAAAAGATGCAGCGTCAAGGCTGGCTGTTGCGTGACTGTCATCGTCGTATCAATAATGATCGCAATTATTTTGCTGCGTGTATGGTGGCACTAGGAGATGCTGATGCAATGGTTACAGGGGTGACACGCAATTATGAAACAGCGTTGATCGATATACGTCGGGCAATTGATGAAAAACCAAAAGAACGATTGATTGGTATTTCAATGGCCATTTGCCGTGGCCGAACTGTGTTTATTGCCGATACAGCTGTTTATGAAAATCCTAATGCTGAAGAATTTGCTGATATAGCGGAACAAACAGCTTCGTTTGTACGTGGATTTGGGTATCAACCACGGGTAGCATTTTTAGCATTTTCTACGTTTGGCTACATGAAAGGGCAGACGACGCAGCAAATTCAGGATGCAATTAATATTTTGCACGAACGCAAGGTTGATTTTGAGTTTGATGGAGAAATAAGCGCTGATGTGGCGCTCAATTCCAAATTGATGCAGCAATATCCATTTATGGGATTAACGGAGCCTGCTAACATTTTGGTTATGCCTGGATATCACGCATCTTCCATTGCAAGCAAAATGTTACAAGAACTCGGTGAAGCAACTATCATTGGTCCTATTTTAATTGGATTGGAAAAATCTGTCCAAATTGTACCGTTTAGTGGGAGCGATACAGATGTTGTCAATATTGCAATGCTTGCGGCTTATCATGCCGCAAAAGTCGTCTAAAGGAAAAAAGCCCCTAATATACCAATAATATATCAAGGGGCTTTTTGATAGCAAAAAAATAAATTTTTTAAGAGGGCTGTATTTGATTGTCTTTTTGCTCTTCAGAAAGACGCTTTTGGAAGAGTGCTGCAAAATCAATAGGATCAATCCACAAAGGTGGAAAACCACCACTTTGAGTAGCATCAGATATAATTTGGCGAGCAAATGGAAATAAAAGACGGGGACATTCAATAAAGACCAGTGGCATAACATGTTCTTGTGGAATGTTTTTAAGGTGGAAAACACCACCGTAAATAAGTTCTACATGAAATAAGGTTTCAGTTTCATCATTGGCTTTGACGGAGAGAGACAAAACGACATCATAATTGTCATCACCAATTGGGTTAGCATTGACGTTAATATTGATATCAATTTGTGGTGATTTTTCACGTGCACGTAATGAACGAGGAGCACCAGGGTTTTCGAATGATAAATCTTTTAAATATTGAGTTAATACAGCAAAAACCGGCTCTCCACCACTGTTATTCATTTCATCTTCGGCCATACGACAAACCTCTTCCATTATAATATGTATATTTATTTTAGATCTAAAGACCAGATTGGTTATCACGCCTTGCAAAAGGTTGCAAGAAATGCGCTCTTTATCTTGAATATTTTTTTAGTTTGTTACAGATTTTTTAGGTATTTCAATGGTTATCATCATTTTTGCGCCATGGAGATTCTGTCGTATCATGAATTGTGTAATCTTCTGCTTTTAGATCAATTATTTTTTCAGAGTCATTTTTTCTTTTAGTATTGGGATTCATTTTGTTTTTTAATGATGCAAAGAAATGCCAAGCAACAGAGCGAATTGGTTTAATAAGAAGTAATATTCCCAAGAGGTCAGTTACAAAGCCGGGAAGAATAAGTAAAATTGCACTAAACATGATGAAAGCATCATTAATAATATTATTCTCTAATGTGCGTCCTTGGATAAGTTCATTTTGTATATTTTTTAAGAGGCTAATCCCTTGAATTCGCAATAAAACAACCCCAACTATGGTTGTGAGAATAACCAAGCTCAAGGTTGCCAAAATACCAATTTCTTGACCAACAAAGATAAAACCAGCAATCTCGATTAAAAGAATGCAAAGAAAGATAACAACAAAAAAACGAGGATTTATAGAATAAAGTTTTATCACATGAAAGTTTCCTTCTAGATGAGTAGGGGAGAAATTCTTAAGAGAACTCCGTTTAAATACAAAATCTATAAAAATATTTGAATGATAAGATTCCTTATTTTACATATTTATTGATAAATGGTATTGACTGCAATGTTTATTAGAGACTTAAGCTTTGGAGATTGATAGCGCCTATGGAATTTGACGTTATACTTGTCATAGCTCTTGTTGTTATGGTTGTTATTTTTGTGCAACTCCGTAATGTATTAGGGAAACGAATTGGGTTTGAAAAGCCACCCTTTGATCCTTATTCACGACGTTCTAAAAAACAAGTTGAAGCAGAAACGGCTGATAATATTGTTTCGTTCCCTCATCAGAAAAATTCACAAAAAGACGACTTTAGTGAAATTGATAAAATTTCACCGGAGGGGAGTGTTTTGAATAAAAATTTGCGGGAATTTCATAGAATTGATCCTCATTTTTCTCCTCAACTTTTTATAAAAGGTGCACAAATTGCGTATGAAATGATTGTAACAGCTTTTGCCAAAGGTGATCGCAATCAACTTAAAAGCTTGCTTTGTCAGGATGTTTTTGAGAGCTTTTGTATGGCTATTGAGCAACGAGAAAAAAATAAAGAAAGAATAGAATTCACTTTTGTTGGAATTAATAAGGCCGAATTTGTTGCGGCGGCAATACAAGAAAAAGATGAACTTTTAACGATACGTATTGTCAGTGAGATGATTTCTGTTACTTATAATGAACAGGGCGAGCGTATAGACGGTGATCCTGATGCTATTGTAGAAATCAGGGATATTTGGACTTTTGTTCGCAATAGTTTATCGTCAGATCCCAACTGGAAGCTTTTTGCTACAGAAAATGAAAATTAAAATAATTTTTGTTTTTCTTCCATAAGCATTCAATGATTTATGAGAAATTAAAATGTCCTCAAGTAAATGGAGACAAAAAAGAGATTTATTGGCTTCACAAGATCGTCTTTTATGGGAGATGGTTTGTCGTACGATAACACCGCTTCACGGTAAGATGCTCTCTTCTGCTTCAGAAACTATTGCAAATATTAATGATAAAAAACAGCCTGTAACTCAAATCTCCTCATTGTCTCAGGAAAATCAACAACCCTCGACAATTATTAAAAGAGAAAAGAGGTCAGTTACACAAGCACAAAAGATTCATTTTTTTGATCATGTTGCATATCGTAAAATTTCCCAAGGTCGTTGTCCTCTTGAGGCGCGTCTTGATCTCCATGGTTATATGCAGGAAGAAGCTTATTTTTTCTTAAAAAAATTTCTACAGTCCTCTCAGCAGAGAGGATTGCGTTATGTCCTTGTGATTACAGGAAAAGGACGATCCGTTGGGAGCGATGGAGCTTTGTATAGATTTGTTCCGTATTGGTTATCAACACCAGCTTTTCGATATTATGTCCACGCGTTTGAGCAAGCAGCGCGTCAGCATGGCGGAGAAGGTGCGCTTTATGTTTGGTTGCGCCGTTTTGTGTCGGGAGAAGGAAAGTGATGTTATTGTGGTCGCTCTAGATTTTATATTTATTTATACTTATAATTTATTGTTTTTGTATATTTCGTAAGAGCCTTGAATACAATATTCCCTTCTTTATAATTTTTTATAAAAAATTATAAAGATATTATTTTACATTCTACGTATTGCTTCACGCTTTTGTTTATCGCATTCTTTAACGGGGCACATCCCTCACGCAAAACAGAATGACATTGAATTGCATGTATTCACAGGCTTGTTTTAAAGAAACATCTCTCAACGCTCCCAAGCCTATTTTGCGACGGCATCCGTGAAGAGTATAATGATAAATCCATGAAGCACCCCCTATCTTTATACTTAATAAAAGGGCAATCTGGCATCATCATACACTTTGCCATCTCCCAATGTTGCAACAACCCTTTAAGTCCTTGGCACTTGAAAGCATTTATAAGAGGCATGCCTTTCTTTAAGTGTTTTTAACTCTCCACAGTTCTCATCTCGCTCGTGACGCCCAAACAAAAGATTTTGATTGATTCAATATAAGAGGACTTAAAATGAGAGAGATATAAATGGATCTCATTCAGGTTGCAAAGCGATAAATTATTTTTATAAACCACAGCATTACTCTATTAAATACACGAAGCATAAAAACATGAGAAATTGAGAAACTAGCTTATTCAAAAGATGTCGCTATGGATAGTGTTAAAAGCAGTACAACTAAATTAAAGAAAATTGTGAAAATAAACAGGAATATAACTTTACAACACACAGCTGCGCAATAGCACCAAAAGATACAGTTTCGTTGAATAGTTTCATGAAGAAATTTTTTCATTCATTAAAAGCTCCATTAAATTTCTTTCTCATAATAATTCGATAATTAAAATTTAATAGCGAAGCGCAGAAGGCGTAGAATACGAGATTCAATTGAGGATATTACACTCTTATCCGACGTCTTTCAGATATTGGTTGAAATGCTAGCTTAGCATGAAAGGCACAATAGGGGCTATTTTCATCAGAATCTGCACCACAAAAATGAAAATCTGCTGATAATGGATCGCCAACCGGCCATCTACATGTATTTTCACTCAATTGTAGAAGATTAAGTTGACGTGATATAGGCACAACTACATTGGATTTTGTGGACATATCAACTTCTTTTACATCTTCCACTACAAATTCTGTCTTTAAAGCGGTTTCTTCAATACTTACAGATGATGTGTTTATTGGCGATACCGTGGATGTGTTGCGACGCACACGTGGAGATGATGGGCTGCTACTTCCCACGGGAGTTTTTTGCGCACGCGTGGTGCTTCCTTGTGCTGTCTTACCACGTCCTGGTAACTTTAATCGATGTACTTTGCCGATGACTGCATTTCTGCTGACCCCACCCAATTGAGCAGCAATTTGACTTGCACTTAACCCTTCACTCCAAAGCTTTTTAAGAAGCTCAACGCGTTCACATGTCCAACCCATACCAGCACTCCATTCCGATTACGTCACTAAGATGCTCTCCCCCGTTGCATCTTCAAATGTTTAAATAATGTTTTCATTACGCTGAATGAAAGAACTTTACACTCTACGTGAGCATAAAAAAATCATCCAACCTGTGGATTTACAAATCAAAACACATCATCTTGCTTATTATATTGTAAATTACAATATGCACTCACTCTATGACAAGAGTCTTTACCTCTTAAAGAGTTTATTTAGAATGTTTTCCCCAACTTGCAAATCAATCATAGGTTAAACTTTCACTTTTGTTTAAGGCTTTTTCCCAAAATGCTTATTTGTAGAACCTTCATTGACTTTTTTTCAATTGGTGTAATGATCTATTCTATAGGTGTAATCACTAATCGTAATGAAATGTTGAAAGCACCGTAACGAAATATACCATGCTGTTTTATTTGTAGTGTTGCTTTGTATATATATATATTGAAAAGACTAAAATATAAAGGGAATTATGATGGATGCCGTCTCTATACAACCACTTTATGAATGCTTCGCAAGACGAAATTTGCATTTTGAACAAGGGCATGGTGTATGGCTTATTTCCGATAAAGGAGAACATTATCTTGATTTCACATCTGGTATTGCTGTTAACGCATTAGGGTATTCATATCCAAAATTGGTTGATACGCTCAAAATACAAGCTGAAAAACTTTGGCATATTTCTAATATTTTTCAATCTCCTGAACAGGCATCTTTTGCCACGCGGCTTTGTGCAAATAGTTTTGCGGATAAGGTTTTTTTCTGCAATTCAGGTACTGAAGCATTGGAGTGCGCATTCAAAACGGCACGCCATTATTACTATGCTGCTGGTCATTCAGAACGCATTGAAATAATTACTTTTGAAGGGGCATTTCATGGACGTACACTTGCTGCACTTGCTGCGACTGGGCATGAAAAATATCTTGAAGGCTTTGGACCTAAAGCTGGTGGATTTATTCAAGTACCTTTTTGTGATGAAGTCGCTTTGCGTAACGCTATTAATAAAAATACCGCCGCTATTCTTATTGAACCTATTCAAGGAGAAGGAGGAATACGAACGGTCCCTCATGAATATTTAAGATTTTTGCGCAAAATATGCGATGATAATGGTCTGTTATTGATTTTAGATGAAGTCCAAACGGGCATGGGACGAACAGGAAAGCTTTTTGCTTATGAATGGAGTGATGTCACGCCTGATATTCTTACCCTCGCAAAAGGACTAGGAGGTGGATTTCCATTGGGCGCTTGCCTTGCAACGGATAAAGTTGCAAAAAGTATGATACTTGGAACGCATGGATCAACCTTTGGAGGAAATTTGCTTGGAATGGCTGTAGGAAATAGTATTCTTGATGTTTTGTTAGAGCCAAGTTTTCTCATCCATGTTCAGCGCATGGGTGATAAACTAAAAAGTGGGCTTTTGCACATTCTCAATATCTATCCTGATATTATCTGCGCAGTTCAGGGGATGGGGCTTATGTTGGGTATTCAGTGTATTGTACCTTCAAATCTTGTCGTTAATGCTTTGGAAAATGAATATCTCTTAAGCGTTGCAGCCAACAACAACGTTGTGCGCTTATTGCCTCCTCTTATCATTAGGGAAGAAGAAATAGATGAAAGTTTACATCGTATTGAAAAAGCAATAGCGTATCTTTCACAAGTAAACAAAGAAAGACAAATATCACACACATGACAAATGCTCTTCGTCATTTCACGGACTTATCCATTTTAACGCCAGCAATAGCACGTGCACTGATCGATTATGCAAAGATCCTTAAAGCATCTTTTAAAGCAGGAAAAGGTTCAAAACCTTTTATAGGTAAAACACTTGCGATGATTTTTGAAAAACCATCCACACGAACCCGTATTTCATTCGATATCAGTATGCGCCAGCTTGGCGGAGATACAATCATGCTCACGGGTTCAGAGATGCAACTTGGTCATAGTGAAACCATAGCTGATACGGCGCGCGTTTTATCCCGTTTTGTGGATATCGTGATATTGCGAACAACGAAACACCAACGTATGCTCGAATTGGCACAATATGCACAAATTCCTGTCATTAATGCCCTTACAGATGATACACATCCTTGCCAAATTCTAGCAGATATCTTAACCTATGAGGAGCATCGGGGGCCAATTGCTAGCAAAATATTTGCGTGGATGGGGGATGGTAATAATGTGCTTCATTCCTTAATTGAAGCTGCAGCTCTTTTTGGTTTTCATTTGCGTATTGCCACACCAAAGGGCAGTGAACCACAGGAACAATTTGTACATTGGGCACGTGAGCGGGGAGCACATCTTATGCTAACCCATGATCCCCAAAAAGCGGCTCAAGATGCTGATTGTATTATGACCGATACATGGGTCTCCATGGGACAAGAATTTCGTGCTCGCAGTCATTCTATTTTTCAGCCTTATCAAGTCAATGAATCTCTCATGAAATTAGCAAAATCTGATGCTCTTTTTATGCATTGTCTTCCTGCTCATCGTGGTGAAGAAGTGGTTGATTCTGTGATTGATGGACCGCACTCCGTTGTTTTCGATGAGGCTGAAAATCGTCTTCATGCTCAAAAAGCAATTCTTTCTTGGTGTTTACAAGATGCGTTTTTCTCTCCACAATAGCCTCCCTACAACAAATTATATAAAAAAGGCAAAGCTATGAGTGAACAAGCTAAAGATGAAGCCTCTCTCAACAACAACTTCTTGCATGAAGATGATAGTGTTATTCCCTTTCAAGTTGAAGAACTTGATATCCGTGGACGTGCCGTACAACTTGGGGAAACTTTAAATTCTATTCTTAACAGACATCAATACCCTGAACCGGTTTCTTATCTTCTAGCAGAAGCTTTACTTTTAACGGTTCTGTTTGGAACTTCTCTAAAACTTACGGGAAAATTTATTTTACAAACTCATTCCGATGGACCAGTTAATATGTTGGTGTGCGATTTTTTGCCTCCTTCAAGTTTACGTGGATACGCTCGTTTTGATAAAGAACAGCTTAAACAAGCCATAGACAATGGTCAAACCTCTTCAGAAACACTTTTAGGAAAAGGCACTTTAGCTTTCACAATTGATCAAGGTCCCCATATGCAACCCTATCAAGGGATAGTTGCATTAGATGGATCAAATTTACAAGAAGCTTCTCGTATTTATTTTGATCAATCAGAACAAATTCCTACCGATATCCGTCTGGCTGTTGCTATATTAATTAATCGTGACCAACAAGGAAAACAGCAGAAAAGCTGGCGAGCTGGAGGTATTTTGATCCAACTTTTACCCCAAGAATCGTCTCATCATAAAATAGATGCCCCTCATCAAAAGCGAGAAGAAACGAAAACTCATACCCAATTGGATAACCAATGGCAGGAAGCTAAAATACTCATGGCAACGATTGAAAGTTCAGAATTAACAGATCCCCAAGTCGGTAGTAAACAGCTCTTGTTCCGTCTTTTTCATGAACAAGGTATTAGAGTTTTTAACCCTTTTTCTCTTGTCGATCAATGTTCTTGTTCACACGAAAAAATTAAAGGAATCCTAGAAGGCTTTTCTATTGATGAACGCAATAAAATGGTTAAAAATAAATATATTTCAGTCACATGTGAATTTTGCTCAAAAACATATTGTTTTACACCGCAAGAATTTTTAGAAGAAAAAACATAATCAAATATTTTTCATAAAAAATGATGATTGCAACAAAAGCCTATTTTATTTGCGTCATAAAAGTTTACGCATAAGCTCATATGAACTTCTAGAATATTTCTTGTCTTAGAGTTTTTTTAGTGTATACGAGTGATCGTTCTGTTGAGATCGGTAATTACGTCATAGAGTGCTTAAAAAAGAGTTCTCTGTAAAATATATTTTCTCTTCTCGAAAAAGCTTCTTTTGTACTTTTTACATCTCAAAAGTTTATTTCTTACAATGAATTCTTTTATAATTTTCATTGATAAATTGATTATGTACTCATAACTTATCTTCTCTGTTAAATGAGACTTTTTGATTGTAGTCATATTTTCTTACTCGAATTTATCTTATTAAGACTCAATAAAGCTTATTAGTTATAATCATAAGGGAAATTATCGAGAGAATAAGAATGTATAGATTCAATATAGACTTTATGGAGTCTATTACGAACAGATAAGTGTAATGGGAATAAATATAACAATGACGCTGCAAAAGAGCAGATTTATTATTTTATAAAGATGAGAATAGTGGTGAAGTCCCCTCATAACAATGTGTATTTCAGATAAAAAAGCGGAGAAAAAATACTATATGATTTTGAAAACAATAGTTGGTTGCTGTCACTAAGCTAACGATGGTTCTATAGCAATATTGTTTTGTCCAAATAATCAAAAATAAAGCTCCCAAACAGATATTTCTTTACACATGTTTTTGAATCAACAATGGTAATACTCTTGTAAAATTTTTCTAAGAAGAATGCGGGTCCGTATAAATAAAATAGCATACATAGCATGATAAAACGTTATGTTTTTACAAACCTGCATTATTTTATTTTTCTTCTGTCATAATCGCTTGTTCAATTTTTGGTAGAATTTTTTTTTGATAAATTTGCCATGTTAAGGGACCAACATGTTTGGCAATAATGATGCTCTCTTTATTCAAGAGAAAGGTTTCTGGAGGTCCATATATTCCCCAATCAATGGCTGTATATCCTGAAACATCAAAGCCAATAAATTTAAAAGGATTACCAAAACTGTTTAAAAAGCGCAGGGCGTTTGTTTTATTGTCTTTGTAATTAATACCAATCAGATCAAAACGTTTATCTTGTGCAATTTGCATAAGAATAGGATGCTCTTCGCGACAGGGCAAACACCAAGAACCCCAAAAATTGACCAATGTGACACGTCCTTTAAACTGTTTTGAATTGAGATAACTGTCTTTATCAAGAAGAGGAAGATAAATATTGGGAGCAGGTTTTTCAGCTAATGCGTTTGGGAGAAGAGAAGAATCTTGAAGGTGTTTTTTATCCATAAAGTTGAAAAAAAGCACCATGAGAAGAAGAAAAAGAACAAATGGTCCAAAAAAAACAAGCAGAACAGGCAAAGATATATTTTTTTTAAGTTTTGGAGGGATGTTTTTCATTATACTTTTCTTTTTGTGACAGCTCTTTTTTGTTTAGCTGTTGGAGAATTTTTTTTTGGTAGAGGGCTTTGCAAAGAATATATCCAATAAGACATAAGAGGGATATTGCAGAAAGCACATAGCTTAAAACAACAATTTGCTCGTGTTTAAGGGTGCTCAGGAAAAAATCAATTTTCTGAGATAGATTTCCTAAAAGTCCGCCGTGGATGCCATTTAGGTCGAGCATGATGAAGCGTCCTGTTGTTGTGCACGACGGGATTTTTTAATCTGAAGTATTCGGATATAATGACGATTGATTTCATTTCGCATAGCCATCAAATAAAGAGCAATAAACATAAAGATGAAACAAAAGAGCATTGTTATAAGGGGCCATAACATAGCATTGTCGATTGTTGATCCTCCAGCACGTAACAATGATGCTGGTTGATGCAATGTATTCCACCAATTAACGGAAAATTTAATAACAGGGATATTAACAAATCCAACAAGTGTAAGAATTGCAGTAGCACGAGCGGCTTTTACTTGGTTGTCAAAAGCACGCCCAAGCAGGATAATGGAGAGATAGATAAAAAGCAGAATTAAAACTGATGTTAACCGTGCATCCCAGACCCACCATGTTCCCCATGTAGGTCGCCCCCAAAGTGCTCCTGTCATGAGAGCCAAGGCGGTAAAAATTGCCCCAATAGGCGCTCCACATTTAAGTGCCACGTCAGCAAGATGATATTTCCAAATCAGATTTCCTAATGCCGCTGCACTCATCGTTACATAGCAGAATGTAGACAACCACGCAAAGGGTACATGAAGGTACATAATCTTAACAGTAATGCCTTGTTGATAGTCATCAGGGGAATGCATCACTAGAATAAGCCCTAAGATAAGGAAACACAATGTTATGCCGGCCAACCAAGGTAAGACGACTCTGCTTATTTTCATGAAAAGGGTGAAACTTGCAGGGAGTAACCTGATTTTATATGTACGAGATAGTTTATTCATAAAATTCATAATAGGCAGAGTTTTGCTATGCGGCAATCATCTTTTATTATTCTGATAAAAGTTTAAGCGTTATCGCAGCAACAAAAGAGCTAAAGAGACTCAAAAGAAGTGAAAAAGCGCTGAGAAGAGCTAGAGAAGTGAGAAAAGAGGTATTTGGGTTTATTGGGGCTGTAGCAGCGGAAACACCAAAAATCATAATTGGAATGATCCACGGCAAGATAATGATAAAAATAAGCAAAGTACTGTGCAACAATGAGGTTGCGAGTGCAGCGCCTATAGCACCAATAAAAATAATAGCTGGTGTTCCGCATAAAAGGGTAAGTATTGTTGTAAAAGTTATTACTACATCTAAATGGAGCATGAGGGCTAAAATAGGTGTGGCAAAAATAAGAGGAAGCATTGTTCCTACCCAATGGGCAAGACATTTTGTAAAGACAATTAGTGTAAAACTTTGTCTTTTTCCTGAAAGGATAAATTGGTCGAGATTACCATCATCGCGATCGATTTGGAAAAGTTTGTTCAGATTGAGGAGTCCTGCAAGAAGGGCTCCAAACCACAATATACCTGGTCCTATTTGTGCAAGAGTTTTGGGATCTGGTCCAATGGCAAAGGGGGTTATGACAACAACAGCGATAAAAAACAATAATCCTGTTAGTGAAGTGGCTTGTAGCGCTAATAATAGTTTAAGATCACGCCAGAACAGTGCTTTCATTTTATTCTCTCCTAGAGAGGTAAAAATTTTTCCAGAGCGATTTTATGGTTTTCTGGAATGCCTATGGAATTATGAGTTGCAGCGATAATCATACCTCCTTGATTGAGATGACGCTGGAAAATACGAGCAAGGAGTTTTTGAGCATGGTTATCAAGCCCAGATATTGGTTCATCTAAAATCCAAAGAGGACGATAGGAGAGCAAAAGGCGCGCAATAGCTACGCGTCTTTGTTGTCCAGTTGACAGGGCGTTAAAGGGTAAATGTTCAAGGTTAGAAAGACCAATATCGGCAAGAGCTTCATGCGCAAAACGTAAATGTTGACCGTAAAAATCTGCCCAAAATTGCAAATTATCAATGACAGATAAGAGAGGTTTCATAGCATTTTGAGGACCAAGATAATGACAAGCAGTTGCAACAGGGTATATTTGATCATGGTCTTTAAGTATTATATGACCTTCAGCAGCCTCAAGAAGACCGACAATGATTCGGAGTAATGTAGACTTTCCGATACCATTAGGACCGGTGATTGTCATAAGTTGCTGTGAAAATAAACAAAAAGAAAGACCTTGAAACAGAATTTCCTCGTTTCTGTAAGCGGCTAAATCTTTGCCTGATAACACCATGTGATTGCCTATTTTGTTTTTATTTTCATATTCTTTATTGCATTATAGAATAAAAAACACATTTTTTATGCAATTGTACCTAGAATAGTTCTAGAAATAGTTCTATAAGGGATACCTTACATCAATATCTGGTGTAAAATGGTTTCTGGCGCTGATTTCCGCATTATGCCTAGAGGGTGGAGGGGGAAATGGATGGCGGAGGTAATTGCGTCTGCGCTCAAGCTGCGACCTTGACTCGTAGTTTGTGTTGTTCATTCCTGGAAATTGGGTGGTTATAGTATGAGGGTGGACAGTCATGACTCAAATTGATAGCTTTAATTGTCGTAGAGTATTAAATGTTGGTGGCAAAGAATATACTTATTATAGCTTGATTGAAGCGGAGAAGAACGGACTTGAAGGTGTTTCTCGTTTACCGTTTTCGATGAAAGTTATTCTCGAAAATTTATTGCGATTCGAAGATGGTCGCACAGTTAAAAAAGAGGATATCTTCAATGTTGCTAAGTGGTTAAACGACAAAGGGAGCGCTGGGGCAGAAATTGCTTACCGTCCTGCACGTGTTCTTATGCAGGATTTTACAGGTGTTCCAGCAGTTGTTGATCTTTCTGCAATGCGTGATGCTATGGTTAAACTTGGCGGTAACGCTGAAAAAATTAATCCTCTCATTCCCGTTGATCTCATCATTGATCACTCAGTTATTGTTGATGCTTTTGGCAATTCCATGGCTTTTAAGGAAAACGTTGAGCATGAATACGAACGCAATGGTGAACGCTATCGTTTCCTTAAATGGGGGCAACAAGCCTTTCAAAATTTTCGCGTTGTTCCTCCAGGAACAGGGATTTGTCATCAGGTTAACTTAGAATATTTAGCACAATGTGTATGGATGAAGAATGAAGAGGGCTGTGAGACGATTTATCCTGACACCTGTGTGGGAACTGATTCGCATACGACTATGGTAAATGGTTTAGGGGTTTTAGGTTGGGGTGTTGGTGGTATTGAAGCAGAAGCAGCAATGTTAGGCCAACCTGTTTCTATGTTGTTACCTGAAGTGATTGGTTTTCGTCTAACAGGTAAACTTAAGGAAGGTGTAACAGCCACCGATCTCGTATTAACGGTGACCCAAATGCTACGTCGGAAGGGTGTTGTCGGTAAATTTGTTGAGTTTTTTGGTCCTGGTTTGGAGCATATGACGCTTGCTGATCGGGCAACGATTGGAAATATGGCACCTGAATATGGAGCAACGTGTGGTTTTTTCCCAATTGATAAGGAGACAGTGCGTTATCTCAATATGACAGGGCGTGATGAAAGTCGGATTGCCTTAGTGGAGGCTTACACCAAAGCACAAGGGATGTGGCATGATGAAATGGTGGCTCATCCCATTTTTAGTGATACAATTGAATTAGATATGGGAACCGTTGTCCCTTCTATGGCTGGTCCTAAACGTCCTGAAGGACGTATTGCATTGGAAAATGTTGGGCAGGGTTTTGAGAAGGCATTGGTCGAAGACTATAAGAAGACTTCTGGACAAGATAAGCGTTATCAGGTTGAGGGTGAAGAATATACGCTTGGTCACGGTGATGTGGTGATCGCTGCGATTACGTCGTGTACGAATACATCGAATCCAAGTGTTCTTATTGCAGCGGGGCTTTTGGCACGAAATGCTGTGGCAAAGGGTCTTAAGAGTAAACCATGGGTAAAAACTTCTCTTGCACCTGGTTCACAAGTCGTTGAAGCTTACCTTCAAAATTCGGGTCTGCAAAAAGATTTAGATGCATTAGGATTTAACTTAGTAGGATTTGGGTGCACAACATGTATTGGGAATTCTGGTCCTTTGCATCCAGCTATTTCCAAAACGATTAATGACAATGGTATAATTGCATCTGCGGTTCTTTCAGGAAATCGTAATTTTGAAGGGCGTGTTTCCCCTGATGTGCAAGCGAATTATTTAGCTTCACCACCGTTAGTTGTTGCACATGCGCTCATCGGGACGGTGTGTAAAGATTTAACCAAGGAGCCTCTAGGTGAAGATTCAAATGGCCACCCCATTTATTTGAGAGATATTTGGCCAACTTCTCAAGAAATACAGGAGTTTATCGAAAAAAATGTCACGCGGAAGGTTTTTGCCGAAAAGTATGCAGATGTTTTTAAGGGAGATGAAAATTGGCAAAAAGTTCAGATTCCTACGGGTTCTACCTATTCTTGGGATGAGCAATCCACCTATGTACGCAATCCACCTTATTTCGATGATATGCAGAAAACACCTGATATCTTACCAGATATTAAAGATGCACGGATTTTAGGTTTATTTGGTGATAAAATCACGACGGATCATATTTCTCCTGCTGGTTCTATTAAAGCAGCTTCTCCTGCCGGAAAATATTTAATGGATCATGGTGTTAAAGTGGCTGATTTTAATCAGTATGGAACGCGTCGTGGGAATCATGAAGTTATGGTGCGTGGGACCTTTGCCAATATTCGCATTCGTAATTTCATGTTAGGGGAAAATGGTCGAGAAGGAGGTTATACGGTTCATTATCCGTCAGCGGTAGAACAAACCATTTACGATGCAGCAATGGCGTATAAACAAGAAGGTATTCCACTCGTTGTTTTTGCAGGTATTGAATATGGTAATGGATCATCTCGCGATTGGGCTGCCAAGGGGACCAATCTTCTTGGTGTCAAAGCAGTGATTGTGCAGTCTTTTGAAAGGATTCATCGCTCTAATCTTGTTGGTATGGGCATTGTCCCTTTTGTTTTTGAGGAGGGGCTAAGTTGGAAATCTTTAGGCTTAAAGGGAGATGAAAAGGTGACAATTGAAGGGATTCATAACTTGAAACCTCGTCAAAAGACTGTAGCGAAAATTACTTTTTCTGATGGTACGGTAAAAACCGTTCCATTATTATGCCGTGTTGATACTGAAGATGAGCTAGATTATTTGCATCATGGTGGAATTTTGCAATATGTCTTGCGTAAGTTAGCCGTTTAAATTCTTTTGTTTGTTAAGGAATATCTATTATTAAGCTATAAAGTTGCGGATCAAAGAGTTTGGCTTCGTTTTTTTATGGCTATCTTTGAAAATCTAATTGACGTTAGCTTTAGGATTGCGCTATAACCCACACGGTTATAGGCAGCTTTATAGTTTTGCTTGGGTTGGATTTATTTATATTGGTAGAGTTGTTATTGAGACTCATTTTACCAAGGTGTTGAAAGAGAGATTATATTTATGGCGAATACACCTTCTGCTCGAAAAGCGGTGCGCAAGGTTGCGGCGCGCACACAGGTTAATAAGGCCCGCCGTTCACGCGTTCGTACTTTTATACGTAAGTTTGATGATGCTTTAGCGGGTGGCGATAAGGCATCTGCAGAGATTGCATTTAAGAATTTTGAGCCTGAAATTATGCGTGCAGTTTCTAAAGGGGTTTTTCATAAAAATGCTGCTGCGAGGAAAGTATCGCGTTTAGCTAAACGTTTGAAGGCTCTCAGCGTTTAAGCTTTTTCTCCTTTAATTGAGAACAAAGCCAGTATCCATGAGGATGCTGGCTTTTTGTTTATTATTTCAAAAGTTTCTATTGAAAATAAGAATCGATAATGATTCTCCACTTGAAAAAGGAGAGAAAGTTTATAGAGGGAGGTATGGTTATCCACAAGCTTTGTGGATTTGTACAGAGTCTTTTTTGTCAAGCATTTTATTTTTTTTTTTAAATCTGAAGAGATTCTTTAATTATTGGTAAATTTAGAGAAAAAAAATGAATTGAATCAATATTTTTTTCAGTCCTCATTAATATAAGCATTTTTTTCGGGTTTTTTGATTTTATTTTGACCTCTTGCATTTTACCTCTGCTGTTTTGTATGGTTCTTATGAAGACTAAGAAGCATGAAGGGGTCACATCAGCGCATTATTCTGTATTTTGTTGAATACAAGATGTTTTGATTTAGGCTTTTCGAAACTTTTGTGTTGGAGAGGTTTTCTGACGGTTTTTTAGTTTTCTTAATGGATATGTTTACCATTTTAGAAGGGTGGGTCATATCATGAGTGCAAGTAAATCTTATTGGTCATCTTTGTTAGTAGGGTTGTGATGAGGCTATCCTAGGGGAGGGTGAGTAATCTTATTTGGGGTAGGGCGTTTTGCCTTCGCTAGATTTATTTTAGTTGTTTGGCAGGACAAAATTTTATTTTTATCAGGATGGAAGATGGTGGATAAATTGAACTCTAAAGCTAGTTCCTTTAAAAGGGTTTCGGTAAATATCCTGTCGGCAGAGAACATAATAAAGAATAGGATGACGGAAAGTGATGAGAACGTTTGTAGAAATGCTTCTATAGGGCATTCTATTGTTTCAGAGGAGGAAAGTGCGGCGGCTTTTATACGTGTTATGGCGCAATTAAAGGTGCAGGTTGGTGTTGAGGCTTATACCAGTTGGTTTGGACGTGTGAAGCTTGCTGAATATAGTCATACTCTTGTAAAGCTTTCTGTTCCTACTGCTTTTTTACGTTCATGGATTAATAATCACTATGGTTCTCTTTTGACTCATTTATGGAAACAAGAGAATTCAGCAATTCTTCGTGTTGAAGTTATTGTTCGTGGTATGGAACGCGTTTCAAGAGATGTCGTTTGTAAAAGAAGTGTTCCTCCTGTTGTGCTAGAGGAGCAGGCGACTTCATCTTTTGTTGAAAGTTGCGCAGAGCATTCAGTTAAGAATTCTCAAACGGGAGTTTTTGGATCTCCACTTGATTCTCGCTATACTTTTGAAAGTTTTGTTGAGGGGGCTTCTAATCGTGTTGCTTTAGCAGCTGCGCGTTCCATTGCAGAGGGGCATAAAAGTGCCTTACGTTTTAATCCTCTTTTTATTCACGCATCTGTTGGCTTAGGAAAAACACATTTGCTTCAAGCGATTGCTGCTTCTGCATTGAAGCGTTTAACGTCTGCGCGCGTTATTTATTTAACTGCTGAATATTTTATGTGGCGTTTTGCAACAGCTATTCGTGATAATGATGCTCTTTCTTTTAAAGAACAGCTTCGTGATATCGACCTTTTGATTATTGATGATATGCAGTTTTTGCAGGGTAAGTCGATACAACATGAGTTTTGCCATTTGCTTAATATGTTGCTTGATAGTGCAAAACAGGTTGTTGTCGCTGCAGATCGTCCACCAGCAGAATTAGAATCGCTTGATCTTCGCGTTCGCTCTCGTCTTCAGGGAGGGGTAGCTCTTGAAATTGAAGCACCAGATTATGAAATGCGTTTGCAAATGTTGCGCCAGCGGTTGAAGGTGGCACAACAAGATGATGGCATGGTATCAATTTCTGATGATATCTTGGAATATATTGCGAAAACGGTTTTAGGGTCGGGGCGTGATATTGAAGGTGCGTTTAATCAGCTCTTGTTTCGTCAATCTTTTGAGTCTGATTTATCTTTAGAGCGGATTGATGAGTTATTAGGTCATTTGACACGTCCTGGTGAACCTAAGCGTATTCGGATTGAAGAAATTCAGCGTACGGTAGCACGCCATTATAATGTTTCTAAACAGGACTTGTTATCTAATCGTCGAACACGTACGGTTGTGAAGCCACGGCAAGTTGCAATGTATTTAGCAAAAGTATTAACTCCTCGCTCATTACCAGAAATTGGGCGCCGTTTTGGTGGGCGTGATCATACAACAGTTTTACACGCTGTGCGTAAAATTGAAGATTTGGTTTGTGGTGATCAGACCTTGGCTAAGGAACTTGAGTTGCTTAAGCGGTTGATTGGAGAACAGGCTGTATAGTGTTTATCGTTTCTTTCTTTGGAGAGACTTTAAAGAATTTAATGAAAAGATTTATTTTTTCTTATGCAGGAGTGACTTGCCATTTTAAGAGAGGTTTAATAAACTCTAGCAGGCGATTCTTAAAGAGGGTCTATTCTTTAAGTCTAAAGAATTCTTATAGTTTTTAGTAAATCATACGGGGCTTTTATGCGGATTACAGTTGATCGCAGTCAATTTCTCAAGTCTCTTGGTCGGGTTCACCGTGTGGTAGAGCGCCGTAATACTGTTCCTATTTTATCGAATGTGTTGATTGATGCAGAAAATGGCCGTGTACAGTTAAAAGCAACAGACCTTGATTTAGAGGTTATGGAATCTTTTGCAGTTAATGTTAAACAAGCTGGAGCAACAACTGTTCCGGCACATTTGCTCTATGATATCATTCGAAAACTTCCTGATAGCAATGAAGTTGTATTATCCCTCGATGAGAATCAAGCAGGTACAATGTCCGTTGTTTCGGGTTGTGCACATTTTCAGCTTCAATGTCTTCCGAAGGCAGACT
The DNA here is from genome assembly GCF_042195415.1 of Bartonella sp. CE47NXGY. Classification (NCBI taxonomy): domain Bacteria; kingdom Pseudomonadati; phylum Pseudomonadota; class Alphaproteobacteria; order Hyphomicrobiales; family Bartonellaceae; genus Bartonella; species Bartonella sp. CE47NXGY. The sequence goes on from NZ_JBHIOI010000002.1 coordinate 206,011, forward strand.
TTCCAGAGTCGCTTCCTGGGCAATTTGGTTATCGTTTTTCTTTATCGGCATCAGGCTTAAAACATTTACTTGATTGTACACAATTTGCCATTTCTACTGAAGAAACCCGTTATTATCTTAATGGTATTTATTTCCATATTATTAATGATGGTGTTTTGAAATTGCGTTTGGTTGCAACTGATGGTCATCGTTTGGCACAAGTTGAGATGGAAGCTCCTTCGGGAGTTGAGGGAATGCCTGGTGTTATTGTTCCCCGTAAAGCTGTAGGAGAATTGCAAAAACTTCTTTCAGAAGAAAATGATAGCGATGTATGTATAGAGCTTTCGGAGACAAAAATTCGTTTTTCTATAGGCTCTGTGATTTTTACATCAAAATTAATTGATGGAACATTTCCAGATTATCAACGTGTTATCCCTCTTGGAAATGATAAAGAATTAATTGTTAATAGGCAGGACTTTTCTTCTGCAGTTGATCGTGTTTCAACGATTTCAAGTGATCGGGGGCGTGCAGTTAAATTAACGATTGAGCATGGACAGTTAAGGCTTGTTGTTAATAGCCCAGATTCGGGCAGTGCAGAAGATCAATTATCAGTAACTTATGCATCTGAACCGCTTGAGATAGGATTTAATTCACGTTATCTTTTGGATATTGCTGGGCAGCTTTCAAGTGATGAGATGGTTTTTATGTTGGCTGAGGCTGGAGCACCAGCTCTGATTCGTGATAATGATGATGCGGATGTGCTCTATGTACTGATGCCTATTCGCGTTTAGGGGGCCGTTGTTTTGCAATGCATGGCCAGTCATGTGCACAAAGTGGCAGTGAGGCAGCTGAAGCTTTTACGTTATCGCAATTATTCTTTTTTCAATATTCATTTTTCTGGTCAGCATGTGGTTTTTACTGGCCATAATGGTGCTGGTAAGACGAATCTTTTAGAGGCGTTATCTTTTCTTTCTCCTGGTCGTGGTTTGCGGCGTGCTGTTTATTCTGACGTTAGTTTTGTAGATGGTGGTGGTGGAGGATTTGTTGTATTTGCGCGTCTTGAATGCGCTCTTTATGGTGAAGTAAAGATTGGTACAGCTTTTGAGGTTAGCGATAACAGTCGAAAGGTCCATATTAATGGTGTGAATGAGTCGAGTGATTGCCTAACAGATTATTGTCATATTAGTGTCCTAACACCGTCTATGGATGGTCTTTTTACAGGTCCTTCACTTGAGCGCCGTAGTTTTTTGGACCGTATGGTTTTGGCGATTGATCCCTTGCATAGGCGCCGCATAGCCGATTATGATAGAGCTATGCGCGCACGTAATCGTTTGTTTTTAGATGGAAATGAAGATTGTGCTTGGTTTGATGCTTTAGAAAAGCAAATGGCAGAATTGGCGACAGCTATTTCTGCGGCGCGTGTTGATGTTATTCGTCTTTTAAATGACATGTTTACACAAATGCCCTCACAGATACCTTTTCCACGAGCTTTTTTGCAAATTGATGGTTTTTTAGAAACAGCTCTTAGTGAAATATCAGCAACTGAAGTTGAAGAACAATTTTGTGATCGATTGCGGCATAATCGCGCAATGGATCGTGCTGCTGGTCGGACGTTAGAAGGACCACATCGTGCAGATTTGCAGGTTTTTTATGCTGATAAAAATAGAGCAGCAACATCTTGTTCAACAGGTGAACAAAAAGCGCTGCTAACAGGTTTAATTTTGTGTCATGCACGTCTAACAGGTATGATGTCGGAAAGATCTCCTATTCTTCTTCTTGATGAAATGGCTGCCCATCTTGATTCGCATCGACGTGCTGCTCTATTTGATATTCTTGATGATTTAGCTGTACAAACATTTATGACAGGAACAGATCGTCTTTTATTTGATGACTTAAAAGGACGCGCAGAATTCTTTGAGATTAAGGATGGAGCTTTATTGCCGTAAAAACATGCTAAATATTTTTTTAATAAGTGATAGGTCTGAAAGAAAAGGCTTGCTATGTCAGAGATAATAACGATTTTAAATGGTCCTAATTTAAATTTTCTAGGTCAACGTGAGCCAGAAATTTATGGAACTGAAACTCTAGAAGATATTGAAAAAAGATGCAGAGAATGGGCAAAAAAAAATGATATTATAATAAATTTTTATCAAAGTAACTATGAAGGGCAATTAGTGGCATGGATACAAGAAGCAATAGAGGCAAGTTCTGGATTGATCATTAACCCAGCGGCTTACAGTCATACATCTGTTGCACTTCTTGATGCCCTAAAAATGTTTTCAGGGCCGAAAGTAGAAGTTCATTTATCTCATATTTATCAGCGTGAAGCTTTTCGTCACCATTCTTATACATCTGCAGGTGTAGACGCTATTATAACTGGGTGTGGAGGTGATGGATATCGGTTTGCACTTGAGTATATTGCAAAACAATTAAGCAAAACAATTAAATTGTGATAGGTAAAGAGTAAGCGTTTAATAAGAGTAATATAGGCATTT